>JBEVFK010000098.1:0-15159 GCA_040512325.1 Mycobacterium sp.
TGCTCGTCGACGCGATTCACTATGACCGGGCCCTGAACACCCCCGCCGATCTCGCCGCATTGCCGCGTCAGTGGATCCGCTACGCCCAGATCTGTGATGCCATGGCCGAGCGGCCGGACTCGGTCGAGGAACTCATGTATCAGGGGCGCGTTGCCCGGTTGTTTCCCGGCCAGGGCGGCATCGACCTGGTTTCGATGCTGCAGGCTCTCCCCGCCGACATCCCGATCAGCGTGGAGGCGCCGGTGCTCTGGGACGCCCCGGCGAGTGTGCGCGCGCGAGAGGCGCGACGTGCTGCGCGGCGGGTACTGGACCTGGTCGACGGTGAGGACTATCAGTCGACGGTCCGCTACGCCTGAGGGTGTGGTCGGGGTGCAGAAGGCCGGCAGTCGTTTCCGGTACCTTCTGCAGCATGGCGTCGACGGCAGACACTCGCGTGACCCGCGCCACCTGGTCGACGAGGCTGTGGGTGGCCGGCGCGGCCGTGGGCGCCGGGTACGGCGCCTTCCTGATGGTCGCGGCGGCGCGGTTGCCCACCGGTGCCGACCTGACCGGGCAGTTCACCGGCCAGCCGATGGTCAAGGCGGCCATGGCGCTGCTGCTGGCGGCCGCCGCGGCCACGCACCCCCGGCTTCGTGAGCGGCGGCTTCTACTTGGGGCCCTGCTGTTCTCGGCGGTCGGCGACTTCCTGCTGGCGATGCCGTGGTGGGAGCCGTCGTTCGTGGGCGGGCTCGGTGCGTTCCTGGTGGCGCATCTCTGTTTCCTGGGCGCCCTGGTGCCCCTGGCGGTGGTGACCCGGCCGCGCCTGGCCGCGTCGGCGGTGGTGGCGGTGGCCTGTGTGGCATTGCTGGTCTGGTTCTGGCCGACGCTGCAGGCCCAGGGGCTGGCGATCCCGGTGGTGCTCTATATCGGTGTGCTTGCGGCCATGGTGTGCGCGGCGCTGCTGGCCGGGCTGCCGACACGGTGGACCGCACTGGGGGCGGTCTGTTTCGCGGTGTCCGACGCGATGATCGGCATCAGTCAGTTCGTCCGGGGGGACCAGCTGCTGGCGGTGCCGATCTGGTGGGCCTACGGGGCGGCCGTGGTGCTGATCACTGCCGGCTTCTTCTTCGGTCGCACCGAAGCGCCACGGTGAGCGCAGAACGCCAGGCCGCCGAGCTGGAACCCATTGCGCGCGTACTGCCGATGCTGACCGTGCCCCACCTCGATCGCGACTTCGACTACCTGGTCACCGCTGAGCAGTCCGACGACGCCCAGCCGGGTGTGCGGGTGCGGGTGCGCTTCCACGGCCGCCTCATCGACGGCTACGTCCTGGAACGCCGGTTCGACACCGACCACGAGGGCAAGCTGGGCTGGCTCGACCGGGTGGTGTCGCCCGAACCGGTGCTGACCCCGGAGGTGCGGCGACTGACCGAGGCGGTGGTGGCGCGCTACGCCGGTACCCGTCCCGATGTGCTCCGGCTGGCCATCCCGCCGCGGCACGCCAAGGTGGAGAAGGAAATCGTCACGGCGCCTGAGCTTTCCGAGGTTCACGCGCCCGATCCCGCCGCGTGGAGCGCCTACACCGGCGGGGAACGATTCCTCGACGCGCTACACGACGGCCGCGCTGTCCGTGCGGTCTGGCAGGCGCTGCCCGGGGAGCGCTGGGTCGACCGGTTCGCCGAGGCGGCTGCTGCCACGCTGAGTGGACGGCGCAGCGTGCTGGCGATCGTCCCGGATCAGCGCGACGTCGACGCCCTCGAGCAGGCGATGGTCGCGCGGTGCGGCGCCGACGGTGTGGTCGCGCTGGCCGCGGGTCTGGGTCCCTCGGCCCGGTACCGGCGGTGGCTGTCGGTGTTGCGCGGCAGCGCCCGGCTGGTGATCGGTACCCGCAGTGCGGTTTTCGCGCCCATCCACGATCTGGGTCTGGTGCTGATGTGGGACGACGGTGACGACACCCTGTCCGAACCGCGCTCGCCGTATCCGCATGCCAGAGAGGTGGCGATGCTGCGCGCCCACCAGTTGCGTTGTGCCGCAGTCATCGGCGGGTACACCCGCACAGCTGAGGCGCAGGCTCTGGTGCGGAGCGGGTGGGCTCACGACCTGGTGGCGGCGCGACCGGTGGTGCGGGCCCGCTCGCCGCGGGTGGTGGCCATCGACGACTCCGGTTTCGCCGACGAACGCGACCCCGCCGCGCGCACCGCCCGCCTGCCCTCGATGGCGCTGCGGGCTGCCCGGTCGGCGCTGGAAGCGCAGCGGCCGGTGCTGATCCAGGTGCCGCGCCGGGGTTATGTGCCGTCGCTGGCCTGCGGACGGTGCCGGACCATCGCGCGCTGCCGGCATTGCACCGGCCCGATGTCGCTGACCGGACCGGCCGCCGACCGGGGCCGGGATATCGCGGTGTGCCGGTGGTGTGGCCGCGCGGAGACTGCATTGCGTTGTGCCAGTTGCGGATCCGACTCCGTGCGGGCGACAGTGGTCGGCGCCCGCCGCACCGCCGAAGAACTCGGCCGTGCGTTCCCGGGTACGGCGGTGTTCACCTCGTCAGGGGAGGCGATGTTGTCGACGGTCGGTCCTGGTCCGGCGCTCGTGGTCGCGACCCCCGGCGCCGAACCGATGGTGGTGGACGGATACGGCGCCGCGCTGCTGTTGGACAGTTGGGCCCTGCTGGGCCGGCAGGATCTGCGCGCCGCCGAGGACACCCTGCGGCGCTGGATGGGGGCGGCCGCGCTGGTGCGGTGCCGAGGTGACGGTGGCGTGGTGGCCGTGGTCGCGGATGCGGCCATCCCGACGGTGCAGGCGCTGGTGCGCTGGGACCCGGTGGGCCACGCCGAGGCTGAGCTCGATGCGCGCGACGAGGTGGGCTTGCCGCCGAGTGTGCACATGGCCGCCCTCGACGGCGGGGCGGTGGCGGTGTCTGCGTTGGTCGAGCAGGCAAAGCTGCCTGCTGATGCGGTGGTCCTCGGCCCGGTGGACCTGCCTCCCGGGGTGCGCCGACCCGCGGGAGCGGGCGCCGACGACGAGGTCATCCGGATGTTGGTGCGGGTGCGTCGCAACGAGGGCCTGCCGTTGGCGGCGGCGCTGCGGCAGGCCGCCGGAGTGCAGAGCGCTCGACGGGATCACGAGCCGGTGCGCGTGCAGATCGACCCATTGCACATCGGCTGAGGCCGGAGCCGACGACTCAGCCCGTCGCTCTGCCGGGCAGGGCGTAGTCGACCCGGGCCGGGCGGATCATGTCGACGACCGTGCCCACGTGGGGTTCCCGCACGATGGAGTGATGGTCGCAGTCGACCACGCGGACATCGACGTCACCGGTCAGGATGCGTGGCCACAACCGGGGGTCATCGTGATTGAGGTGACTGAGGACCACCTGGGCGCGGCCGGCCCACGGTTGGGGGTGGTGTGCGTAGCCGGTCATCATGCCGATCTCTTCGATCGCCATGGTTCGGCGTTCGTAACCGCCGAAGAACAGGCCGGCCAAGGGGAGTTGTTTCTGGCGTGCCCACCACAGGTCCATTCCGCCGGCAGCGTCGCGATTCTCCAGCGTCACAGTGACATCGGGCAATTCCTGCCGCGCTTCTTTCGCCACCTTGGGCGAGAGCCACGGGTCGAGCATGACGACCATGTCGATCTCGGCGCCATCCGCTTCGAGCAGCCGTGCGACCTCGAGGGCGATGTGCGCTCCCAGCGAATGCCCGATCAGCGTGTACGGGCCGGTGGGCTGGATATGGCGCAGATCGGTCAGGTGGCGACGGGCGGCGCCGCGGACCGACAGGTCGGGAACAGCGCGCGTCTGCAGCCCCTTGGGCTCGAAGGCGTACACCGCCGTCTCGCTACCCACGCGTTCGGCCAGGGGGGCGAAGCACAGAGCCGAGGCCCCTGCGCCGGAAAAGCAGAACAGGGGGGGTCCGACAGTGGTGGGGGAGACCGCCCGCAGCGGCACTGTCGTCAGGCTCAGCGGCTGCCCACCGGGCAGGCAACGCGCGCCGGCGCCGCCGCCCGTGACGATCTTGTCGGCGAATTCGGCCACTGTGGGTGCGCTGGCCAGATCGGTCGGATGCAATGCGATCCCGTGGGAATCCTTGAGCGCCACCAGCATCTGCGTGACAGACATGGAATCGCCGCCCATGGCGTAGAAGCTGTCGGCCCGCCCGATCGATTCGACGTGCAGCACCTCGGCCCACACCCGGCTGACCAACGCTTCCTGTGGTCCGCGCGGCGGGTCGAACGCGGGTCGACTGGGTTGCGGCAGCGCCAGCCGGTCGATTTTGCCGCGGTCGCCGCGAGGAAGTGCCGGGAGCACCACGATGTGGGTGGGCACCATCCACGGCGGCAGATCCCGATGCAGCCGGGTACGCAGTTCGGCCACCGCGGGGGTGCGGGTGGTGGTGCTCGGCGCGACGTAGGCGGTCAACGTCGGCGGCCCACTGCGGGCGGAGGTCACCACGGCTTCCCGGACGTCGTCATAGGACAGCAGGGTGACCTCGATCTCGGCAGGCTCGACCAGGTAACCGCGGATCTTCACGGTGCTGTCCGCGCGTCCTGAGAGCACCAGGTTGCCGTGGGTGTCCCAGCGGCCGATGTCGCCGCCGGCATAGGTCGTGCTGCCGTCCGGGTAGGCGACGAAGGAGGCGGTGGTGGCCGCGGGATCCAGATAGCCGGCACCGAAGTACCGCGACGTGATGGAGACCGCTCCGTCGTCGCCGATCTCGATCTTCTTGTGCGGCGCGGGGATTCCGACCGGGATGATCCCCTGGGGAAGTGGTGCGTCCGGCGGGATGTCATGACTGGCGATGGCGAGGGTCTCGGTGGATCCGACCCAGTTGGTGATCACCGCATTCGGCGCCAACTCCCGCGCCAGCCGGACGTGGCGGGCGTGCATGGCCTCGCCGGTGGCGACGATCCGGGTGACCAGGGGTAGCGCAGCGCCCTGCGCCGCCGTGTGCAGCACATCCACGAAAGCCGGTGTGCAGGTGATGGCTTCGGCACCCGAGTTGGCGATGCGGGCGAACGCCTCACGCGGAGTGTGTTCGCGCGGATCGATCCCGATGATCTCCGCACCCCCCAGCAGGGAACCGATCAACACGTTGAGTCCACCGGCGAAGCTGATGGGCATGCAGAGCGCTACCTTGCGGCCGTCGGCGAGCCCGAAACGGTCATTGAGCAACTGGGCATCGGCCAGCCACAGACCGTTGGTGTGAAGTACCGCCTTGGGTACACCGGTGGAGCCCGAGGTGAACTGGATGCTGGTCACATCGTCGAGTCCGGGTGCGGCACCCACGCTGCCTGCCCCGGGCGAATCCGTCCGGGGATCGATCCGTGCCACGTCGTAGCCGTGCCCCTCGAGGATCGCCGAGATGGTGTTCGCGCGGTTGCTCGGGGTCGCCGGGTCCAGCGTCACCACGGTGGTCCCCGCCGCGAACATGCCCAGAATCAGCGACACCGTGTCGGCGTCCATCGACGCCGAAACCAGGACCGCGGGGGACGCTGAGTCGGGGGATCCCGAGTCGGGGGACACCGGGTCGCGCTGCACGACCGTCGTCCACCGGTGCATGCCGGACAACAGGTCACGATAGGTCAGTGTCTCCGACGCGGTCCGTAACGCGACCTGATCAGCGCGCGCGTGGGCGGTCGCCTCGAAGTGCGCCGACACCGACCGGTATTCGATGGGACGTTCCGGTGGCACCGAGTTCGGTGCGTTGTATCCGGCGACCACCGGTCTGTCGCCCGCCGGCGCTTCGCCCGCAGTCCCCGCGGGCCGATGCGCACGGGTGCGCCGCCACACCCAGGCAAGTGCGGTGGACAGCGCCAGCACGGCCACCGCACCGACGAACTCCCAGAATCCCGACATTGCCAGGAACCGCGACGAACTCAGGATCGCTTCGTCGTGGGTGAGGTCGGGCCGGTTCATCAGTCTGGGCGTCCCATCGGGGTAGTGCGGCGAACTCAGGAGGGCCGAGCCCGCAACGAACTGGCAGGTTAGCCTAACCAACTTTGGGCAGGGTAACCTAAGGAGTGAAGGGCGGCAACCGACTGTCCGAGCGGTGACTTCGCTGGCCACGCTGCCCGCAAACGTGCTGCGACGGGGGATACGACGGCACGGCGGGGGCGCTCGCCGGCGTGACACCTCGGTCGCCGATCACCTGAGAGTTCGCATGCAAATCGACCCGTTGCGCTTAAGGTGAGAGCCGAGGCTGCAGACGGAGGCAGGCATGGGGTGGTTCGGCCGGATCATCAGATGGTCAATCCTGTTGGTGCTCATTGCTTCTGCGGTGTTGTGGCCGCTGCTGTTCACCGGATCCTCCTCGGCGGGTCCTGCCGATGACCCGGTGGTCTTCAGCAACTACCGGGCCGCGTACACCGTGGACCGCGACGGCAACCTCGACGCCACCGAGGTCATCACCGCCGAGTTCCCGGCCGGCAGGCACGGCTTGTTCCGGTACTGGGACGTGGCTAACCAGAACAACCCCCACATTCGGCAACCGCCGCACATCACGTCCATCACCGTCGACGGCGAGCCGGCCACGTACCAGACGCTGTGGGAGAACGGTGAACGGTTCCAGGTGGCCAAGATCGGTGACCCCGATCAGTACCTGGACTACGGCACCCACGTCTTCGAGATCCGCTACACCATCGCCGGGGTGCTCGATCCGTCCCGCATCGGGGCGGACAAGACCTTCCCCACCACCGAGGGAACCCCGAATTCGGCCCCATCGGTGTTCTTCTGGAACGTGGTGGCTCCGGGTTGGGACAACACGATCGAACACGCCCAGATCTCGGTGACGCTGCCCGGCGCGACCACCGGGGCGCAATGTTCGGTGGGCCACGGCGACGGGAGCCGCTGTCAGTCGCTGGTGGCCGACGGCGACACCGTGACCGTGCAGGTCGACGACCTTCCACCGCGAACGCCGGTCACGGTGCGGGCCGGTGTGGACCTGCCCACGCCGTCTCGGACCGAGGTGGCCTGGCCCTACACCTGGGACCGGGTGCTCGGACCATCGGTGTCCGGCCTGGTCTGGGTGGCGGCGTGGACGGTGGCCGGAGCGCTGATCTCCACCGCGATGTTCCGGATGACGAGGGAGACGCCACCCGGGTTCCCGTTGTCATACGCACCGCCGGAGTGGCTCGGCCCCGTGCAGTTCGAGTACATCCGCAGCGAATCGATCCCCAAGAACGGACTCACCGCCACCCTCTTCCACCTGGCGGACAAGGGTCTGGTCGAGTTGCATCAGAGCAGCGAGACCAAGTGGGAGGTGCACGGCCGGGCCGACAGTGGTCACTGGGGGTCGGTGGATCCGGTGGGCCTCGCAGTGGGCTCGGCGCTGAAGGTGATGCACCCGGGCACCGAGTTCCACGCCAACGGCACCGTGACCGCCGGTAAGAAACTGACCAAGGCCAAGGCCGACATGGCCGCGGCCGCGCAGAAATGGGCGTTGGACTACGACCTGATGGTCAAGCGGCGCGGTGAACTGTGGGTGCGCGCCGCCAACGCCGGGGCGTTCGTCCTGGCCGTCATGGCAGCGTTGCGGTGGGGATTTCCCGGCACCATCTGGGTGGTGCCGTTCGCGGTGTTCTTCTTGCTGTCCGCCCGGTCCTGGCGCGACGGCGTTGGGACCCGCCGTACCGCTGCGGGTCGCGAATTATGGTCGTGCGCAGGCGGATTCCACCGCATGCTGTCCACCGACTCGGCGGAGGCGAGGTTCGACTTCGGCGCGCGCAAGGACCTGTACTCCGCCTACGTACCCTATGCGGTGGCCGCCGGAGTGGCCGCGCTGTGGGCCAAGAAGTACCAAACGGTGACAGGATCGCCGCCGCCCCAACCGGAGTGGTACTACGCCACCGGAACCCACCAGACACTCACCGGTGGTTCGGGTCCGGACTTCGACAGTTTCGAATCGGCGCTGTCGTCTTCGATCGGCGCCTACACCGCGTCGCAGTCCTCGAGCAGCAGCAGTGGCGGCGGCAGCAGTAGCGGTGGCGGCGGAGGCGGCGGGGGCGGCGGAGGAGGAGGCTCATGGTGAGTTCGGTGCTGGTGGTGATCCTGCTCGTCGCGATCGCGGTGCTGATCGTGTTCGTGGCGGGCTACAACAAGTTGCGGTCCGCCGACGTGCGTGTCGAGGAGGCGCTCGGCGGGATAGACGTCGAACTCACCCGTCGCGCGTCGCTGATTCCGAGCCTGGTGCACACGGTGCAGACCTTCGCCACGCACGAGAAGGCCGCGTTCGACCGGGTGACCGACGCGCGGGCCGCGCTGGCCTCGGCCACCGGCGGCACGTCGGTGGCCCACCGCAGCGCCGCCGAACAGCAACTCGATACCGCCGTCGGGCAGGTGCTCGCGCTCGGGCAGGCGTACCCCCAGTTGAGCTCGTCGAGCAATTTCCTGGATCTGCAGCGCAACCTCGCGGACACCGAGAACAAGCTGGCCTTCGCGCGGCAGTACTACAACGACGCGGCGGCGACGCTGAACCGGCTGATCAGCACGATTCCGTGGATGTACGTCGCCGGAGCGGCCGGAGTCGCGCAGCGCGACTACTACCAACTCAACCGCTGAGGGACCCTAATCTGCACCTGCCGTGCTGTTGTGGCGAAGGCATGGCGGTGGATTGAAGGCATTCTGTGATAAGTTGGGCCGAGCTCAGTCAGCAATCATCGTGCCGGGTGGGATCGAGAGCCGGGTTGGTCCGCGACATCTCGCAGAAGCGATCGTGGCTGGCCGCGAAACGCTCGTTCACCTGGGCCGATGGCGGAGGGTGATGGCCTCGGAGTGATGTCTCTCCGGGGCTGACTCTGCCGGCTGGCTACTACCGGACAGGGCGGTCCGGGGTGCTCACGACAGTGTTGTCGCGCGCCGAGGTGCTGATTTCAGCGAATATTCGGCAGGTGGCGAACGTGGTCGAGGTGTGTGATGAGGAGCACGGTGTGTGGGTAGCAGGTGGAGCGTGGGTACCAACCCATTCAGCAATAGTGGATCCGCTGGAGTTCAGCGCTGTCGATACGTGGGTATGAGTGTCTGTTTCTCCTGACGGGTTGGATATCTCCGTCGTCATCGCCTGCTACAGCCTCGAGCGCCTCGACAGCATCGAGGCCGCCTTGAACTCGGTGCGCAAGCAAAGCCTGGAACCACGCCGCGTGGTGCTGGCCGTCGACAACAATCTGGCACTGGCCGAGCTGGCCGCCAAGAAGTTCGACTGGGTCACCGTGGTATCGAATGTCTCCGGTCGCGGCGCTTCGGCCACCCGCAACGCCGGCGTCGACGCGGTCGAGACCGAATTCACCGCCTTCCTCGACGACGATGAGACCGCCGACCCCGAATGGCTCATGGAACTGGTGGCGCCCTTCGCCGATCCCGCCGTGGTCGGCACCGGCGGGAAGTACGCGCCGCTGTGGGAGGGCGGTAAACCGCCCTGGTTCCCGGACGATTTCGCGTGGGTGGTCGGTGGCGCTTACGAAGGTATGCCCACCACCACCTCCGTCGTCCGCAACGTGTGGTCGGGCAACATGGCCGTCCGCACCGCGGCGTTTCGGGCCGTCGGCGGCTTCCGCGCCGATTTCGGCAAGCAAGAGGGCGTCTCCGAGCCCGAAGACACCGACCTGTGCATCCGGATGGCCGCCGGCGGCGGGCACTGGATGTATGTGCCTTCGGCGGTGATCCTGCACGAGGTACCGCTACGCCGGGCCACCTTCGGCTTCTTCGTCCAGCGCTGCCTGTCCGAAGGGCGCGGCAAAGCCGCCATGCGCGACCGGTTGGGATCCGACTCCGCGATCGACACCGAGCGCGACTACGTGCGCCAGGCAGCGGTCCGGGCGGTGCGCAACGTCGTCAGCTTCGAGCCGCAGCGCGCTCGCCGGGGCGCCGCTGCCCTCACCGGACTGGCCTACGCCGGCGCCGGATTCACCTCGGCGCTGCTGCGCCGCCGCGCCGCCAAGGAGCCGTCATGACCACCGGAGAGACCGCCGCCCTGCTACCGGTCATGGCGACCGATCCACCCACCGAACTCTGGTCCGGCGCGGTGTGGATCGGCCAGCTCGACGTCTCCGAGATCCCGGACCACCTCTCCGACCGCGGCATCGTGCTCGACCGAGGGGCCCAGTTCTCCCGAGCCCGGTTCCTGATCTGGGAAGCCGGCCAACCTCGCGGCTTCATCGAACTCGACGTCGACGAGGGTGTTGTCGCCGGTGCGGCGGTACGCACAGCGGTCGCCGACCTGCCCCCGGCCGACGTGGTCACCGATGTCGAGCTGCCGCCCATGTCCGTGGTGGTCTGCACCAGAGACCGGCCGGACCAGCTGCGCGACATGCTCGCCAGCATCGTGGACTCCGACTACCCGGAATTCGAGATCCTGGTGGTCGACAACGGGCCGGCGAGCGGTTTGACGAAGCCGGTGGTCGACGAGTTCAGCGACCGCGGCGTCCGGCTGGTGGACGCGCCGGTGCCGGGACTGTCGGTGGCCCGCAACGTCGCCATCTCCAACGCCCGATTCGACATCATCGCCTTCACCGACGATGACGTGGTGGTCGATCACCGCTGGCTCGGCAACCTCGCACGCGGTTTCGCCCACGGACCTGATGTCGGGTGCGTGAGTGGCCTGGTCCCGACGGCGGAGCTGATCGCGCCCGCGCAGGCCTACTTCGACCGACGCGTGGGCTGGGCGTCGTCGTGCCAGCGTGCGATCTACCAGCTCGACACCCCACCTGCGGGTGACCCGCTGTTCCCGTTCCGGGTCGCCCGGTTCGGCACCGGGGCCAACTTCGCCATCCGGCGGTCGGTGGCCCGCGACCTCGGCGGTTTCGACGAGGGAATGGGTGTCGGCTCGCCCACCGGCGGCGGCGAGGACATCGACATGTTCGTCCGTGTGCTGCTCGGCGGCTATCGGTTCGCCTTCGAGCCGGGTGCTGTGATCTGGCACCGGCATCGCGCCACCTCCGAGGGCCTCGAAACCCAGATCTACAACTACGGCCTGGGCTTGGGCGCCTGGATGGCCAAGCTCATGCTCCGGCCCAAGACGTGCGGAATGGTGCTGCGCCGCGCGCTGTCCGGGGTGTCGCACCTGCGCACCGTCACCACCGTGGCCGACCGCGAATCGGATCCGGAACCGCTGGGGCTGGACGGGCTCGACAAGCTCGAACGCCGCGGTGTGCTCGCCGGCCCGATGGCGCTGGTACGTACCCGGCTCGCGGGCCGCGCCGCGTTCCCGCTGCGGCCAGGTGGACCCCCACGGACGGCCGCCGAGCGTGCCGCCGGACTGTCGACCATCGCCAGCGCCGCCGGTTACGCCGGGGTTCTCGGTGCCGTGGCCCTGCTGCCCTCACCGGCGCGGGTGGTGCTGGTGGGCGCGTTCGTCCTGCTGGGCCCGGGCGCGCTGGTGTTGTCGTGGTACCCGCGGCTGCCGATGAACGCGGTGGTGGCACTGGTGCCGACAGTCGGTCTGGCGGTCAGTGTGCTGGTGGTGTCCGGATTGCTGCTGCTGGGGTTCTACGCGCCCACACCGGTACTGCTGGTGATGGCCGGGCTCACCGCGGCGGGTGGTCTGCTGCGTCGCTCGATGCTGGCCAGGCCGGCGGGCAGGCATACGGCCGGATGACTGTGCTGGAAGCCGTGATCGACGACCGGAAAGACGCGCCGGTCCCGTCGCCGACCCCGCGTCGCGGGCGCCCGTGGCTGCCGTCGGCCGTCCTGGCGGTGGCCGCTGTCACGTTCGTCGTCGCCGCCCCCACCTTGTCGGATGCGCAGCCTGCCGAATACGGGTTGTTGGAAGCAGCGTCGCCGGCGTTGATCGCCTCGATCCTGCTCACCGCGGTCGGTTTCGCGTTGGCGGTCCGTGCGCACAGCCTCCGGGTCGCCGGTTTCGCGGTGTTCCTGATGATCGTCGTGCAGCGGTTACCCACCGCGATCGGCACCGACGGCCCGATGTACCCGTGGGTCTACAAGCATCTCGGTGTCGTCGACTACATCCAGCATTCGGCCGCGCTGGCGTCCGGGGTGGACGTCTACAACGACTGGCCCGGAGTCTTCGGTCTCACGGCGTGGTTCTCGGACCTGACCGGGTTGTCGCCGACCACCTTCGCCCAGTGGTTCACCCCCGGATGGCATCTCCTCTTCGCGATGCTCATCTTCGCGGCCGCCAGGGCCTGGGATCTCGACCGGATGCAGGCCACGGTCGCCGCTTTCCTGGCCGTGACCGTCAACTGGGTTGCGCAGGACTACTTCTCGCCACAAGCCACGGCCATGCTGCTCGCTGTCGGCGTCATCATCGTGATGGGTCATTCCCGCCAACGGCCCGTCGCCGTCTCGGTCTTGATCCTGCTGTTCACCGCCGTCGTGATCAGCCATCAGCTGACCCCGTTCTGGTTGCTCGCGGCCATCGGCGTGCTGGCGGTCACCAAGCGGCTCAAACCGTGGTGGATCTTCATCCCGCTCGGGGTGATCCTGCTGGCCTTCGTCGCCTCCAATTTCGCTGCGATCAGCGGCTTCCTGGACTTCTCCGGCAACGTCGTCGACAACGCCAAGTCCAACGTGCCCACCGTCGGCAGCACCGGCCAGCAACTGATGAGCATCATGGTCCGGGTGCTGACCGGCGCGATGTGGCTGTCGACGGCTGCGGTGCTGGCCTACCGGGCCTACCGGCGGCAGCCGTTCTTCGCGCTCGGAGTGCTCGCCTTCAGCCCGATGTTGATCATCGCCGGAGCCAGCTACGGCGGCGAGGCCATCTTCCGGGTCTTCCTGTATTCACTGGTGGGGTGCTCGATCATCCTGGCTCCCGGCCTGCTCGGCCTGCTCCAGGGCCGCCGGGTGGCCTTCGGGACGGCGATCTCGACGCTGCTGGTCGCCACCGCGCTGTCCGCCCAGGGCTACTTCGGCGGCTGGTTCGCCTACCTGATGCCCCGGGCTCAGGTCGAGGCCGTCAACAACGTCCTCATGGAAGCGGATTTCCCCGCCTACGTGTCCACCCCGGTGCCGTCATGGCCGCAGCGCGGCAACTGGCGCTACGTCGACTACGCCCGGTTCAAGGACTCCTACGACCACTCCTTCATCGTGCAGCAGTACCTGATGGGTTCTGATTTCGATCCCAACACCACCTACCCGCTGCTCACCAAGATGGTCGCTGAACGGACCGACGCGTCCACCTACATGGTGCTGACCGACCAGATGGACCAGTACTCGTACTACTTCGGGGTGCTCCAGACCAACGGGATGAACAACCTGCGGGAGCAGGCGCTGGCAGATCCGTTCTGGAAGCTCATCTACGACGCCGATGGCGTCTTGGTATTCCGGCATGACGTCGAAGTGGATTCACAACTAGGAGTGCGATGACCGAGGTGAACAGTCGCAGGCCGAAGGTCTCGGCCAGAGATCGGCCGTGGCACGGCGCTGTGGTGTCCACCATCTGCGGACCGTTCGACATGCCGTCGGTCGAAGACCTCGAGCGTGCCATCGTCGCTGTGGTGCAGAGGTTTCCGCACAGCCGGCTGAGCTGGAGCGTGGACCCCACCACGTGGCGGTGGGAGATTCCGGCAGATCAGCACAGCGGCCCGGCCAGCGCGGTGGTGGTCGAGCGATCGCGATCCGGGCACACCAGCATGGGGGAGACCCTCGACGAGATGGTTCGTGATCCGGCCGTCGCCCCGTTGACGGTCTTTCGCTATGAGGACCATTTCGGCATCCGCATCTCTCACGAGTACGGCGACGGCCGCTTCTACGATCAGGTGCTCGGTGCACTCATGTCGGCGGCCACCGCGGGGCCGATGGCCTGGGACACCCGACCCGGCAGCAGGTTTCCGTTGGCCACGGCGGTACTGCGCACCTTCGGCAAGTCGCCCAAACGGGTGCTCGCCGCAGTCGCGGACCGACCCGAGCGGCCTGCGCCGCCGATAACCGACTACCCACGACCCCGGGTTCCGTGGGCCGCGGCCCGACGCACGATCTCGGTGTCCATTCCCGACGAGACGCGCCGGCAGATCATCGGGTGGGGCAAGACGTCGGCTCCCGGCGCTTCGTGGTTCGCCCTCCTGGTGTCGCTGCTGCTGCGCAGTGCCGAACTGAGCGGTCTGCGGGTGGCCGAGGATGTCAGCGTGGTGATGGACCTGCGCCGGTTCCTGCCCGCCGGAGCCCAGGATCTGGACGGCAACTTCGTTGTCGGTGTGCCGTTCAACCTGAACTATCAGACCCCACCCGCCGAGATCGGTGCCAAGATCCGGGCCTGTGTGAAGGCCGGGCGCCCGGTGGCCACCCAGGCGGCGTCCGCCTTGAGCAGGCGGCACGGCGGCACTGCGCCCACGGAGGTCGATCCGGCACAGTTGCCCAGAGCGACCTTCACCAGCATCGGTGTGGCGCCCCGGGTCGATGCCCTGCCTTTCCGTGGTGACGCTCCGTCCTTCATGGCCGGCAGCGTGGAACCGGACGGGCCGCACGGCCTGACGTTCCTGATCACGGAGACCTCCGATACCTGCACCGTGAACGTGTCGTTCCATGACAACGTCATCGACACCACTGCGGTGGAGGAAGCGTTACGGCTGGCCCGGACCGAGCCCCTCGAGATACTGGCCAAATGGTGACCGCGTGACCCGAGTCATCGCGACCTCGATCGCCAGTGAGGTCACGGGCGCCGAGCACAGCCTGCTCAACCTCGCACCGGCTCTCGCCGTGCGCGGAGTCGATGTGGTGCTTGCCGCCCCCGGCGGAACCAACCTCGAAAAGCGTTGGCGGGAAAAGGGTCTGGATTTCATTGCGGTTGACTTTCCCGATCGCGGGGCGTTCCGCAATTCGACAGGGACCAAGCTGAGTTCGGTGACCGACCTGATCAGGCTGCCGCTGCGGACCCTGTGGGCGATCGTCCTGCTGGCCCGTGCCGCCCGGCGCGTTGATGCCGACGTCATCCATTCCAACTCCATCATCACCCATTTCGACTGTGCCTTCGCGGCCTTGGTGACCGGAAAGAAGGCCGTCCTCGAACTCCACGAGATCGTCGCGCCCGGCATCGGCCGACGCGCGCTGGGGCTGGCCGCGGTGCTGTCCGCCAGGGCATTGGCGATCAGTACCGCAGTGGCCGATCAGCTGCCGACATGGGCGCGCCGCAACGTCACCGTCATCGGCCAGGGGATCGAGATCGAGCGGTTCAGCGCCGACGGCACCACCGACAGCTGGCGAGCTCGGTTGTCCGCCAGCCCCGCTTCGCCGTTGGTGAT
>JBEVFK010000099.1:0-22571 GCA_040512325.1 Mycobacterium sp.
TCGGTCGCCTGGTCGGCGTCGGTGGCGGCGGGCATCCCGGTCTTGTTGGCGGAGCTGACCGCCAGCGGGCCGGTGCGGTCGAGGATGGCCAGCGCGACCTCGTGGTCGGGCATGCGTACGGCGACCGTGCCCCGGGTGTCGCCGAGGTCCCACTGCAGCGAGCTCTGCTGGTGGCAGACCAGGGTCAGCGGGCCGGGCCAGAACTCCTCGACCAGGGCCCGGGCGTAGCCGGGCACCCTGACCGCGAGCGCGTCCAGCGTGGTGGCCGAGCTGACCAGCACGGGCGGCGGCATGTTGCGCCCGCGACCCTTCGCCGCGAGCAGTCCGCGGACGGCCTCCGGGTCGAACGCGTCCGCACCGATGCCGTACACGGTGTCGGTGGGGAGCACGACAAGCCGACCGCCTTTGGCCGCACTCACCGCGGACGCGATGCCGGATTCGCGCTGGGCCGGGTCAGCACAATCGAATACAGAGCTCATGACCGCACATTCTCGCTGACGGACTCGGTGTTGCGGACCGCCGTCACGAACCGCGGCCGCCCCGCCAGGTCGTGGCGGGGCGCGATGTCACTGAAATACCCTGTCGCGGCCAGCAATTCGACGCAGCTGTGCGAGGTGGTGTCGTCATGCTCGATCGCGACGCGCCCGCCGGGTCGCAGCCACCGCGCTGCCAGGTCGACGAGAGGGCCGATCACCGCCATGCCGTCGGGCCCACCGAACAGCGCGTGGTGCGGATCATGGTCGGCCACTTCGGGTTCCAGTACCGCGCCATCGGGGATGTACGGCGGGTTGGCGACCAGCAGGTCGACTCGGCCGTCGAGTTCCGGCAGCAACCCCGCCGCGGTGACGTCGGCCTCGACCAACCGGACCGCGGTGCCCTCGGCGTTGCGGGCCGCGTACTGCAGGGCGGCCGCCGAGTCGTCGACGGCGATCACGGTGGCGCGCGGCCGGAACTTCGACAGCGCGACCGCCAGGGCGCCCGATCCGGTGCACAGGTCGACGATCAGAGGCGCGTCCGCCTCGAGCACTCCTGTCGCCCACTCGTAGAGCGCCTCGGTTTCTGGGCGGGGAATGAAGACACCGGGCCCCACCTGCAGATCCAGCGGGCCGAACGGGGCGGTGCCGGTGAGGTGCTGCAACGGGATGCGGCGGGCGCGGGCAGCGACGAGCTCGTCGTATCGGGCGCAGAAGTCGGCATCGGGGGCGTCGAGAAAACGCAGCCGGCCGCGGTCCACCCCGGCCACGAAGGCGGCGAGTTGCTCGGCTTCGACGGTCGCCGAGTCGATTCCGGCGGCAGCCAGGGTCTCGGCGGCCGCGGAGATGGCGGCGCGCATCATGCCTGCTGGAGTCGGGCCTGCTTGTCGGCGTCGGCCAGCGCGTCGAACAGCGGGTCGAGGTCGCCGTCGAGCACCTGATCGAGGTTGTGCGCCTTGAAGTTGATCCGGTGATCGGCGATCCGGTTTTCCGGGTAGTTGTAGGTGCGGATCCGCTCACTGCGGTCGACGGTGCGGATCTGGCTGGCCCGGTCCGCCGACGCGTCGGCGGAGGCCTGCTCTTCGGCCAGCAGCTGTAACCGGGCGGCCAGCACCTGCATGGCGCGCGCCTTGTTCTGCAGCTGCGAGCGTTCGTTCTGGCACGTCACGACGATGTTGGTGGGCAGGTGGGTGATCCGGACGGCGGAGTCGGTGGTGTTGACGCCCTGGCCGCCCTTGCCGGAGGACCGGTAGACGTCGATGCGAAGGTCGGAGTCGTCGATCTGGACCTGCTCGACTTCCTCGGGCTCGGGGTAGACGAAGACGCCGGCCGCGGAGGTGTGCACGCGGCCCTGGGATTCGGTGACCGGCACCCGTTGGACGCGGTGCACGCCACCTTCGAACTTCAGCCGGGACCACACCCCGTCGAGGGAGTCGCCCTTGCTCGTGATCGACAAGGTGGCGTCCTTGTAGCCGCCGAGGTCCGAGGTGGTCTCACCGAGCATGGTCACGGTCCAGCCGTGGCGCTCGGCGTACCGGATGTACATCCGGGCCAGATCGGCGGCGAACAGCGCCGATTCCTCGCCACCCTCACCGGACTTCACTTCGAGAACGATGTCGTCGGCGTCGTGCGGGTCCCGCGGAGCGAGCATGTCGGCGACCTGAGTCTCCAGTGCGGCGACTCTGGCCTGCAGGTCGGAGAGCTCCTCGGCGAAGGAGTCGTCTTCGGCGGCCAGTTCCCGCGCCGCCTCCAGGTCACCGCGGGCGGTCTCGAGTTTGCGATGGGCGGAGACGATGGGGGCCAACTGCGCGAAGCGCCTTCCGACACGGCGCGCATTGGCCGCGTCAGCGTGCAGTTCGGGTTCTGACAGCTGCCGCTCGAGGTCGGCGTGCTCTGCCACCAGCGCATCGATCGCAGTTGCGCTCTGCGTCATCGCTCACCCACCTCCTCGATTGACAACTTCGGCGTAAACACAAAACCGACGCCCGCCTGGTCGTGCAGTGACGACAAAGCGAGCGCCGGTCCGGTGACTACTTGTCGGCTGGGGTCTCTTCAGCAGACTTGCGCTTGCCGTAGCGCTTCTCGAAGCGAGCCACGCGGCCGCCACTGTCGAGGATCTTCTGCTTACCGGTATAGAACGGGTGGCACTGCGAGCACACCTCGACCACGATGTGGCCGCTTTCCTTGGTGCTGCGAGTGGTGAAGTTGTTGCCGCAACCACACACGACAGTGGTGTCGTTGTAGGCGGGGTGAATGCCGGATCTCATGTTGTCCTCTTCAATCGTTGGCCGCCGGGTCGCCCATTCAAATACCTGGCTTATGGGCGTGAACCGGAACCGGAGGTGGTCGACGGTCGATTATGCCAGGTCAGCCGTCATGTCCCAAAACGCCGAATGGGCGTGATGAATTCCCGTCAGCGCGCACCGGCGCGGTAGTGCCGTGACCGGGCCTCGCGCGTCCAGAGTCGGCCGCCCTCGGGCGTGCTGCCCTGGGCGACCAGTTCGCGTTTGAGCACTTTGTTGGTGGCCGTCGCGGGGAGCTCGTCGGCGATCCAGACGTGGCGCGGCCAGGCCTTCGGCGAGAGGTCGGGCTGCTCGGACAGGAAGGCTCCGAACTCCTCGGGGGTCAGGTTCGCGCCGTCGCGTAGCACCGCCGCGGCCATCACCTGGTCGCCCACCTGCTCGTCGGGGACCGCATATACCGCCACCTGGTTGAGCACCGGGAGCCGCAGCAAGATCCGCTCGATGGGCGCCGACGTCAGGTTCTCGCCGTCGACGCGCATCCAATCGGCGGTGCGGCCGGCCAGATAAATCCAGCCGTCGGCGTCGCGGTAGGCCAGGTCACCCGACCAGTACATGCCGTGGCGAAGTCGTTCGGCGGTGGCCGACGTGTCGTTGTAGTAACCCTGGAACAGGCCTGCGCCCGTGGTGTTCACCAGTTCGCCGATCGCCTTGTCGCCGTTGACCAGCGCGCCGGTGGCGTCGAATTCGGCGACCGGGCATTCGGCGACGGTCTCGGGGTTGTAGACCGCCACGCCAGGAAAGCCTTTTCCGACGGACCCCGGTGGGCAGTTCTCCTCGCGGGTGACGATGACCGCGCCCTCAGTGGACCCGAATCCGTCCCACACCGCGCAGCCGAACCGTCGACCGAACTCGGCGATGTCGCGATCGCTGGCTTCGTTGCCGAAGGCGATGCGCAGCGGGTTGTCCGCGTCGTCGGCGTCCTCGGGGGTGGCCAGCACATAGGCCAGCGGCTTGCCGACGTAGTTCATGTAGGTGGCGCCGTACCGGCGCAGGTCCTTGATCAGACCCGAGGCCGAGAAGGTGGCCGGTGCCATGGCAGCGCCTGCCCCGACGGCGACACTCCAGCCGGCGAGCAGCGCGTTGGAATGAAACAGCGGCATCGACAGATAGCAGACGTCGTCGGGGGTCACCGCGAATCGCTGCACCAGCGCGGTTCCGGCGAACAACACCGTCATGTGTGCGACCTGCACAGCCTTGGGGTCGCCACTGGTGCCGGAGGTGAAGATCATCATGAACGTGTCGGTAGGGCCGACTTCGCGGTGCGGCGTCAGCGGGCCCGCGGTGTCGAGCAATCGGGACCATTCTGAGGACGAGGTGTCGATCACCCGTACCCCTGGCAGCTCCAGCCCGGTCAGCAGGTCGCGGTGCTCGGCGTCGGTGAGCAGGATCTGACAGTCGGACCGCGCGATGTCACCCGCGAGGGCGTCGCCCCGGCGGGTGTTGTTGAGACCGCAGAGCACGTAGCCACCCAAACCGGCGGCAGCCATCGCGGTCAGCATCTCGGGGGTATTGCCGAGCAGCGTGCCGAAGTGCGGCGGCCGGTCCGGATCGGCGAGGCTCAACAGGACTGCGGCGTGGGCTTGCGCGTCGGTGAGGTACTCCTGCCAGGTCCACTGCCGGTCTTCGAAACGGACTGCGTGCGACGTGCCGCCCAGCCGTTCCCGCAGCAGTTGTTGGATGGTTTCCGCCACTGATTCGCACCGCCTCGTGTCACTGTCCGGCTCACTCGATGAACAGAATGTGAGATCTGTCTAGTCGCACAGTTTCACATCTCCCACAGCAGGGTCGGCCGTTCTGCGAAGATATTCAGAAGCCCTGCCCCTACGTCCGCGAAATCGAGGAATCCACGACGGTGACTGCAGTTCCAGACACCCAGAACAGCTCCAGTCGCATCTCGGGGGCAACGGTCCGCGACCGGCTGATCGACGCCGCGGAAGGATGCCTGCGCGAAAAGGGGATCCGGGCGACGACGGTGTCGGAGGTCGCCGAAGCGGCGGGTGTGTCCCGCGGCTGGCTGTACCGGCACTTCCCCGACAAGGCAACGCTGCTGGGCGCGGCGATCGTCCGACTCAACGACGCGTTCTGGGGTGAATCACACGCGGTGCTCGCCGAGGTGGACGGATTGGCCGAGCAGATCGCCGCCGGCGTGCGGTTGGGCCGCAGCGCCTACGACTCTCCCGGCGCACTGCTGATGAAGCTGCGCCAGGACGAACCCGAGGAGTTCGCCGCCTGCGCCGGTGCCGGCGTGCAGGCCCTGGTTCCCGACCTCGCGGCGTTCTGGGCGCCCTACCTGGCCGCTGCCCAGGAACGCGGGGAGATCGGAGTCGCCGATCTGGCCGAAGCGGCGGAATGGGTGGCGCGCAGCCTGCTCAGTATTGCCACGGTGCCGGGCAACACGCTGGACCCTGACGATCCGGCCTCCGTCCTCACGCACCTGAATCGCTACGTCATGCCGGGCCTGCGCCAGCGCTGACACTGCTCAGTGCCCGCCGGCCGGCGAGCACCATCACGAGCTCGCGGATGGGCGCCCGGACCGGGCCGCCGTCACCCACCGCGAAGTCCGCGTCCGCGGCGATCAATCGCACCCGCGGCAAACTGCGCTGCGGGTTCAGCGGAAAACGCATGTGCCACAAGCGTGCCGCCACCGCCACCGCTGCGGGACCCGGCATCTGACGGTCGATGCCCAGCGGGACTGCGATGTCCTGGCCGTGCACCAGTACGTCCATCAGCGGGTCCAGCGGGGTGGGCGTCGGGGGGCGCCGCCGGGAACCGACCATGGCCCGCAGTTGCGCTGTCACCTCCTCGGGAGCCCGGCCGTCGGCCACGACAAGCCGATTGGTCATGGCGTCGAACCGGAAGCCGGAACGGACTGCCGCCCCGAGGAGGTCAAGGGTGCCCAGGTGCCCGTGGGTGAGATGTGCGGCGACGTCGCGGACCGACCACCCGGCACACAGTGAACCGGCAGCCCACTGGTCAGGGGTGAGCGTATCCAGCAGGTCAGCCAGGTCAGACCGCTGCTCGTCGATGTAGCGCCAGATCGCCTCAGAGTCCAGAGTCATACCCCACCACTTCATTTAGTCAGCATTTCTGACTATTATTCAGTCAGTATTCCGTACTAAAGTCAAGGCATGGTCGCGCACTCCCCCAGTACCCCGCTGCTGATGTTCGTAGCCCACCGCGCGGCCGAAGGGCAGGTGTTCGAGGCGCTGCGAGCAACCGGTTTTGACGACCTGACCCTGGCGCAATGCCGTATGGCGCAACGCCTTTCGCCAAGTGGAATCCGCCTGACCGAGCTCGCCGAGCAGGCCCGGATCACCAAGCAGACCGCCGGAGCCCTGGTCGACGAGCTGGAGCGCAGCGGCTACGTCACCCGGCAACCCGACCCCACCGATGCCCGCGCCCGCCTGGTGGTGCTCACCGACCGAGGCGCGCATCTGTGCCGGGCGGCCGCAGCCGAGGTCGCACAGATCGAAACACAGTGGCGCCGCCACCTGGGCGCGCGGGCCTATCGGCAGCTGAGCGAATCGTTGGTCGCGCTGCGCGACATCACCGATCCGTACCGCTGAACTCGAAGTCGTCGAGGCGACTTAACAACTCCACCGTCCACGCGGATTGGGCCCTGAAGACCCCGCCCCACAGATCGAGCAGGTGTTGCGCATGCGGCGGTGCGGCAGGATCGGGCCACTGCGCCTTCATCGCGCCGAGTTCGGAGTCGATGTGCTCGGTGGTGCGCAGCCGCTCCTCCAGCAGCGCCCGGACCCGGGCGCGCGGCAGAGAACACATGTTGGCGATCCCCGCGCCGAACTCCTCGATCTCGGGACTGAGCAACGCCGCTTCGAGCAGCGCCAGGAACTCGTCCTCGCCGGTAGGTGTCAGCCGGTAAGCAACTCGCGCAGGGCCGCGGGGACTGGCCTGCGGGCCCGCAGCGCTGAGCTTGCCTTCCCGCTCGAGTTGTTTGACCGCGTGATAGATCGAGGGCGGCTTCACCGCCGTCCAGGTGTCGACGCGCCACGACATCAGCTCCTGATGCACGGCATAGCCGTGCGCCTCGCCGCGTGCCCGGACCACACCCAGGACCAGCAGCCGAACAGCGGATACCGTCACGTCAACCAACGCTCGACCTCGTTCAGCGCAGTCAGCTCGGGATGGAGCTGGGCCTCTTCACCCTCGGACAGTGCCATCGCGGTCAGTTCGGCACGCATGGCGTCCGCCACCGCCGCGTCGCCGAGAACGGTGGCCAGTTCAGCCCGATCCGCCAGCGCCCGGGCGACGTCCAGCCGCGGCGCACCGGCCCGGTGCCGCCGCAGGGCCACATCGAGGGCCCGGGCCGCCAGCGCGTCGTCGTTCTTGAAATCGCGGAAGATTCGCACGTTGTCGTGCGCCTTGGCCAGCCCGGACAGCCTGGTCGAACCGCCGTACTCGACGTCGGGTTCGTCCCGGTTGACGACGATGATGCAGTTGCCGGACGGGTCGAAGATGCAGAACCTGGTCTGGGCCGGACGGAGCCTGGTCAGACGCGGCAGTCCGACGGCCGGTATCCGTCCCCACCGGTTCCGCAGCCCGTCGACGAAGCGGACGTGCAGCGGCGCCACATCGTCGACCAGCACGAGGAAGCCGCCGGAGTTCTCTTCCTCACGGTCCAGGTTCGGTGACGCGGCCCTGAAGTGCACGTGCACCTCGTCCAGCTGCAGCGCGAGGTACAGATACGGCCGCTCCTGGCGGTGGGTGATTGTGAAACCGAGCGCTTCGTAGAAGTCGACGGTGCCGTCGACGTCGCAGCAGGGCAGGAGCGGGACCGTCGTGGCCGTCATCCCCTCAGGCTACTCAACATTGAGTAGTGGATGGCAAAAAGAAACGGCTCCCGCGTGCGGGAGCCGTTTCCGGTGGTCAGACGCTAGTCGTTCTTGTCCATCGAGCCCGGTGCGGTCTTCGAGACCTGAGACAGGAATTCGTAGTTGGTCTTGGTCTTGCGCAGCTGGCTCATCAGCAGATCGATGGCCTGGTGCGAGTCCAAGCCCGACAGCACGCGGCGCAGCTTGTGCACCACGGCGAACTCGTCGGTGGAAAGCAGCAGCTCGTCCTTACGGGTACCGGACGGGTTGACGTCGACGGCCGGGAAGACGCGGCGCTCGGAGATCTTGCGGTCGAGCTTGAGCTCGGCATTGCCGGTGCCCTTGAACTCCTCGAAGATCACCGTGTCACCGGTGGAACCGGTCTCCACCATCGCCGTGGCGATGATGGTGAGCGAGCCGCCGAATTCGATGTTGCGTGCCGCGCCGAGGAATCGCTTCGGTGGGTACAGCGCGGTGGAATCGACACCACCGGACAGGATGCGGCCCGAGGCCGGCGACGCGTTGTTGTACGCGCGGCCGAGACGGGTGATCGAGTCCAGCAGGACCACGACGTCCTTGCCCTGCTCGACCAGACGCTTGGCCCGCTCGATCGCCAGTTCGGCGGCCTGGGTGTGATCTGACGGCGGACGGTCGAAGGTGGAGGCGATGACCTCACCCTTGACCGAGCGCTGCATATCGGTGACCTCTTCAGGGCGCTCGTCGACGAGCACGACCATCAGGTGGCATTCGGGATTGTTGCGGGTGATCGCGTTGGCGATGTCCTGCAGGATCGTGGTCTTACCCGCCTTGGGCGGGGACACGATCAGTGCACGCTGCCCCTTGCCGATGGGCATGATCAAGTCGATGATCCGGGTGGTCAGCCGATCGGGCGTCGTCTCCAGGCGCAGTCGCTGGTTCGGATACAGCGGAGTCAGCTTGGTGAAGTCGGGGCGCTTCCTGGCATCCTCGACCGGCCCACCGTTGACACTGTCCAGGCGCACCAGCGGATTGAACTTCTGCCGAGGATTCTGGCTCGTGTTGTCGGTGTTGCTTTCCCGGGGAACGCGCACCGCACCGGTGACCGCGTCACCGCGGCGAAGTCCGTTCTTACGGACCATGTTCATCGAGACGTAGACGTCGTTGGGTCCGGCCAGGTAGCCCGACGTGCGGACGAACGCGTAGTTGTCCAGCACGTCGAGGATGCCGGCCACCGGCTGGACTACATCGTCTTCGCGAAGTTCGGTGTCGCGGTCACGGTCGCCGCCGCCACTGACTTCGGAACCACGCTCGCCACGACGCTTCCGGTCGCGGAAACGGCGTCCTCGCCGGCCCTGACGGCCGTCGCCATCATCGTCGTCATCATCGTTGCGGGGGTCGTTACGACTCTCGTTGCGATCATTCCGGTTGTTGTTGGCGTTGGTGTTGTTGCGCTCGTTCTTGTTGCCGCTGTTGCGGTCGTTGCGCTCGGTGTTGTTGCGATTGTTGCGGTTCTGCTGGTTGCCCTGCTGGTCACCGCCGCTGCTCTGCTGGTCACCACGGTTCTGCTGCTCACCACGGTTCTGTTGGTCACCACGGTTCTGCTGGTCACCACGGTTCTGTTGGTCACCAGGGTTCTGCTGGTCACCACGGTCTTGGCGCGGGGCGTCCTGCCGGGGTGCGTCCTGCGCACCGTCGGTCTTGGTGCCGGCAGTGTCGTTGGACTTGTCCTCGGATTGCGGCTGGCGGTCACGCTTGGGCTGCTCGTCACGTTTGGGCTGGTCGTCGACTTTGGGTTGCTCGTCGACTTTGGGCTGCTCGTCGAGTTTGGGCTGCTCAGCAGCAGCGTCGGCCGGCGCTCCGGACCGGCGGGATGACCCGCGGCGTTCCCGGCGTCGCGGCTCGGCGGGAGCCTCCGAAGTCTGTGCCGCGGCTTCAGCCGGGGCGGCCTCAGCAGACGCAGTGGCGGCCTCGGCGCGGGTGGGCTTGGTGTCGGGCTTCGCTTGAGCGCCGGCGCCGGACTGCCGTTCGCGGATCGCGGCGATCAGATCGCCCTTGCGCATCCCCGAGGTCCCCTTCACACCGACCCGGCCGGCCAGTGCACGAAGCTCCGGCAGCACCATCGAGGTCAGCGAGCTGCTCGATTTGTCGGGCGCCGAAGCGTTGGAGGTCACGGTCGGCAGCTCAGTCTGAGCAACGCTGTCAGCCGTGATGAGGTCCGTATCAGTCACGGATTTCCTTTCTCTCCCCACTGCGTGTCATGTGGGGGTTTAGCTGCACTCAGCAAACGCTGAGTACGAAGTCCCACCGTCGGGTCTGCAACGGTGATCGCCTGGATTCGCGGCAAAGGGCGAACAGTCAGTCCACGAGTTGATCACAAGAAAGTTGGTGGTCGTCCTAGTGTCGGCGCAGGAGACGCTGCGATTGCCGGGACGGGACCGACAATAACCCGCTTCGCTGATGGAAGCAAGAAGGTCACCCCGGCGTGTGGGCCTCGAATCTCAGAGGGCTGCCTTGTCAAGCACTCGCCGTGACTCCAGAACCCCAGCGAACTCCGTCGCCAACGCTCATTTCACTGACTGTGAATCCATGGGCGGTGCTGTACTCGAGAGCTTCTCTGGGCAACTCCGGTGTAGTACTGAAGGCCAAAACCGCAGGCCCAGCGCCGGAAAGCACCGCTGCCACCCCACAACGACGCAACAAGCGGAGATATTCCGCGGACGCAGGCATCGCGGGTGCCCGCTGCGGTTGGTGCAGGACATCCTCGGTCGCCTGCATCAGCAGGTCCGGCCGTTCGGTGAGGGCGACCACCAAGAGCGCCGCCCGGCTGAGATTGAATCGGGCAGCCTTGTGGCTGACGAGCTCGGGCAGCAGCACCCTGGTCTCTGCCGTCGACGACCGTACCTCCGGGATCGCCGGGAAGAGATGGATCTGCGGGTGCAACCGAATCGGGGCGGCCCCGTACCTGGCCCCGCCGGCACCGGGCAGTCCCAGGCTCTCCTCGGTCCAGGACACCACGGCGCCACCGAGCACTGCCGCCGCCGCATTGTCGGGATGGCCTTCGAACTCCGACGACAGCTGCACGAGTTGACGCTCGTCCAGCGTCACCGAATCAACTTGCGCAGCAAGTCCATTGACCGCAGCCAGGCCGCCCACCACCGCAGCCGCTGACGATCCCAACCCCCGGGAGTGCGGGATGGAGTTGCGGCAGCGCACCAAAAGTCCTTGCGCACGAAGGTTTGTCGCGGCCAATCCACGCTCGATGGCCCTGACCACCAGGTGATCCGACCCCAGCGGCACCTGCCCGACGCCTTCGCCCTCGACTTCGACGATGAGCCCGGATTCAGTTGTCTCCACGATGATCTCGTCGTAGAGACCGACGGCCAGACCGAGGCTGTCGAAACCAGGACCGAGATTGGCGCTCGACGCGGCGACGGTGGCGCTGGCTGTCAACCCGGCGGGCAGGAGCTGGGTCATCGGTCAGGCCAGTCCGAGCTGGGCGACGACCGCCACCGGATCGACGGGCAAGGCGGTTACTGTGGGCATGCCCTTGAGAGCCGTGTCGGGATCCTTGAGTCCGTTGCCGGTGACGGTACAGACCACGGTCGAGCCGCGCTCGATCCAGCCGTCCTCCACGGATTTCAGCAGACCGGCGATGCTGGCCGCCGACGCGGGTTCGACGAACACACCTTCACTGCTGGCCACCAGCCGGTAGGCCGCCAGGATCTCCTCGTCGGTGGCAGCGATGAAGCGGCCGTTGGATTCCTGCTGGGCCTCGACGGCCGGGCCCCAGGACGCCGGCGCACCGATCCTGATTGCCGTGGCGATGGTTTCAGGGTTCTTGACGGGCTCACCGAGCACCAATGGCGCAGCACCCGCGGCCTGCGTGCCGAGCATCCGCGGCAGTTTGTCGGCCAGGCCGTCGCGGTGGTACTCGCGGTAGCCCCGCCAGTAGGCAGTGATGTTGCCGGCGTTGCCGACCGGCAGTGCGTGGACTTCAGGGGCGTAGCCGAGCGCGTCGACGATTTCGAACGCCGCGGTCTTCTGGCCTTCGATCCGTACCGGGTTGACGCTGTTGACCAGGGCGACGGTGGGGAAATCGGCGGTGATCTTGCGGGCGAGCTCGAGACAGTCGTCGAAGTTGCCGTCGACCTGAATGATCTTGGCGCCGTGCATGACTGCCTGGGCCAGCTTGCCCATCGCGATCTTGCCCTGCGGAATCAGCACCGCGCAGGTGATGCCGGCCTTGGCGGCATAGGCCGCCGCCGACGCCGACGTGTTGCCCGTGGAGGCGCACAGGACGGCCCTCTGGCCGCGTGCCAGCGCGTCGGTGACCGCCATCGTCATGCCGCGGTCTTTGAAGGAGCCGGTCGGGTTGAGCCCCTCGACCTTCAAATGCACTGTGCACCCGGTGTGTTCGCTCAGACGCTTGGCGTGGATGAGCGGGGTTCCGCCTTCTTGCAGCGTGATCGGTGTCCAGTCGTCACCGACCGGGAGCCGGTCGCGATAGGCCTCGATGAGTCCCGGCCACGGCTTGTGCACCGGCGCTTTTGCCGTCGTCATTCGCCGGCCCCTTCCATACGTAGGACGCTGGCCACCTCGGACACCACGTCCAGATTTTCGAGCGCGGCGATGGTGTCACTCAAAGCCGAATCGGTGGCCTGATGGGTGAGCACCGCGATCCTGGCACCGACGCGCTGGCCACCTTCGTCGACGACGCCTTCCTGGCGCACCTCGGCGATGCTGACCTCACGTTTGGCGAATTCCGCTGCCACCGAGGACAACACACCCGGGCGGTCGGCGACGTAGAGGCTGACGTAATAGCGGGTCGGGATGACGCCGATGGAGGCGATGGGCAGCTTCGCGTACTTGGACTCACGGGGTCCACGACCTCCCTGCACCCGGTTGCGCGCGGCCATCACCACATCTCCCATCACGGCAGAGGCGGTGGGCGCTCCCCCGGCTCCTTGCCCGTAGAACATCAAGCGGCCTGCGGCCTCTGCCTCGACGACCACCGCGTTGAACGCACCGCCCACCGATGCCAGCGGATGATCCAGCGGGACCAACGCCGGGTAGACGCGGGCCGAAACCCGGTGCTTGCCTTTGCCTGTGGTCAGCCTCTCGCAGATCGCGAGGAGCTTGATGGTGCAGCCCAGTGCCTTTGCCGACTTGAAATCTTCGGCAGTCACCTTGGTGATGCCTTCCCGGTACACGTCGTCGGACGTGACGCGGGTGTGGAACGCGATCGATGCGAGGATCGCGGCCTTGGCGGCGGCGTCGTAGCCTTCGACATCCGCGGTCGGATCGGCTTCGGCGTAGCCCAGCGCGCTGGCATCGGCGAGGGCGTCGTCGTAGCTGGCGCCGGTGTCGCTCATCGCCGACAGGATGTAGTTGGTGGTGCCGTTGACGATGCCTGCGACCCGGAGCACGGTGTCACCCGCCAGAGATTGGGTCAACGGTCGGATCACCGGGATGGCCCCGGCGACCGCAGCCTCGAAATACAGGTCCACCCGGGCCTTCTCGGCAGCCTGCGCCAGCTCGCCTGCGGACTGTGCCATCAGCGCCTTGTTGGCGGTGACCACCGATTTACCGAGTTCCAGCGCCGAGAGGATGACCTTGCGCGCGGTCTCCACCGGGCCCATCACCTCGACCACGATGTCGACGTCCTCGCGGGCGACCAGGCCCTCGATGTCTTCGGTGAGCAAGTCGATGGGCACGCCCCGGTCCTCGGCCACCCGGCGCACACCCACACCACGCAACACCAGGGGTGCCCCGATTCGGGCGGCCAGGTCGTCGGCGCTCGCCTCGATGATGCGGACAACTTCGCTGCCGACGTTGCCCAACCCCAATACCGCTATACCGACCGGCTTTTCAGCAGACATGTCTTACCCCTTCACTTCCAGACTCAGTAGATCGTCGACCGTCTCCCGGCGCAGGATCAGACGTGCTTGCCCGTCGCGCACGGCCACCACCGCGGGGCGGCCGAGCAGGTTGTAGCGGCTCGACATGGAATAGCAATAGGCACCGGTCGCGGCGACGGCCATCAGGTCGCCCGGCCCCACATCCTCGGATACCCACGCGTCGCGGACGATGATATCGCCGCTCTCACAGTGCTTTCCCACCACGCGCGCCAGCGTGGAGGACGCTTCGCTGGTGCGCGACACCAGCCGGATGTCGTACTCGGCGCCGTACAACGCCGGACGGATGTTGTCGCTCATCCCGCCGTCCACGCTCACGTAGCGCCGATGCGCGGTGGGGCTGATGGCCACGTCCTTGACGGTGCCCACCTGGTAGAGCGTGACGGTGCCGGGCCCGGCGATGGCACGACCGGGCTCGACCACCAGCATGGGTGTGGGCAGCCCGACCGCGGCGGACTCGTCGCGCACGATGGCTTTCAGTTTTCCGGCCAGCTCGTCCATCGGCGGCGGATCGTCGTGGGGCAGATAGGAAATGCCCAGACCGCCGCCGAGGTCGACGATGGAGATCTGCGCGGTCTTCTCGACGCCGAATTCGACGACCACATCGCGGAGCAGTCCGAGCACCCGGCGCGCGGCGATCTCGAAGCCGGCGACGTCGAAGATCTGCGAGCCGATATGGCTGTGCAGGCCGACGAGGCGCAGGTTGTCGGCTTCGAACACACGACGGACCCCGATGAGCGCGGCACCGGATGCCAGTGACAGCCCGAACTTCTGGTCTTCGTGGGCGGTGGAGATGAACTCGTGGGTGTGCGCTTCGACGCCGACGGTGACCCGTACCAGCACGTCCTGCACCACGCCGGCTGCACCGGCGACCGCGTCCAGCCGTTCGATCTCGGTCATCGAGTCCACGACGACGTGACCGACACCCATCTTGACGGCGGTGGTCAATTCGTCGATGGATTTGTTGTTGCCGTGCAACGCGATTCGTTCGGGCGGGAAGTCTGCGTTCAAGGCGACGGCCAGTTCGCCGCCACTGCAGACATCGAGGGCGAGACCTTCCTGGTCGACCCAACGGGCGATCTCGGTGCACAAGAAGGCCTTGGCCGCGTAGCGCACGTGGTCGCCGCCACCGAAGGCCGCGGCGATCTCCCGGCACCGGAACCGGAAGTCGTCCTCGTCGATGACGAACAGCGGGGTGCCGTATTCGGCCGCCAGGTCGGTGACGCTGACACCGGCGATGCTGACTTCACCGTCCTCGGTGCGAACACAGTTGCGCGGCCACACATTCGGCGCCAACCGCAACACCTCGTCCGGTGTCTGCGGTTGCTGGGGTGCGCCTGCGTGATGGATCTCTTCTGCGTGCCGGGGACCGGCGGGATGGGCGTTCACATGCGCTCCGGTGCGGTGACTCCGAGAATGGCCAGGCCGTTGGCGATCACCTGGCGAGTGGCCTGGCACAGGGCCAGTCGGGCGGCGTGCAGATCGTTCGGGTCTTCGTCGCCCTGAGGCAACACCCGGCAGGAATCGTAGAACCGGTGGTAGTCGCCGGCTAGATCTTCGAGGTAGCGGCACACGCGGTGCGGCTCGCGCAGGTTCGCGGCCGTCTTGAGCACCCCCGAGAATTCGCCGAGGTTGCGGATCAGCGTGCCCTCTTTGTCATGCGAGAGCAGTTCCAGATGGTCTGTGCTCGCAGCGAGGCCGAGTTCGGCGGCGCTGCGGGCCAGCGCGGACAGCCGGGCGTGCGCGTACTGCACGTAGTAGACCGGGTTCTCGCTGGACGCCGACGACCACAGCTGCAGATCGATGTCGATGGGGGTGTCGACCGACGACCGGATAAGCGAATACCGGGCCGCGTCCACACCGATGGCTTCGACGAGATCATCGAGGGTGATGACGGTGCCCGCGCGCTTGCTCATCCGCAGCGGCTGGCCGTCCCGGACCAGGTTGACCATCTGCCCGATGAGGACCTCGACGGTGTCGGGGTCATCCCCCAGTGCCGCCGCGGCCGCCTTCAGCCGCGCGATGTAGCCGTGGTGGTCGGCGCCGAGCATGTAGATGCACAGGTCGAATCCGCGCAGCCGCTTGTCCAGGTAGTACGCGAGATCGCCTGCGATATAAGCAGGTTGGCCGTCACTCTTGATGACCACCCGGTCTTTGTCGTCACCGAATTCGGTGGTGCGCAACCAGCTTGCGCCGTCTTTGTCGTAGATGTTGCCGGTCTTGCGCAGTTGCGCGATGGCTTCATCCACGCGACCCGAGGTGTGCATCGAGTCTTCGTGGGTGAAGACGTCGAAGTCGGTACCGAACTCGTGCAGCGATTCCCTGATGTGGGTGAACATCAGATCCACACCGATCGACCGGAAGGTTTCCTGCTGCTCGTCGGCGGGCTGACTCAACGCCTCCGGCGCCTGCTCGAGCACCTTGGCCGCGATATCGGCGATGTAGGTGCCGGCGTAGCCGTCCTCCGGTGCGGGCTGGCCATGCGCCGCCGCCACCAGGGACCGGGCGAACCGATCGATCTGGGCGCCGTGGTCATTGAAGTAGTACTCCCGCGTGACGGCCGCACCCTGGGTGGCCAGCAGTCGGCCCAGCGCGTCACCGACCGCGGCCCAGCGGGTGCCGCCGATGTGGATCGGGCCGGTCGGGTTGGCCGAGACGAACTCGAGGTTGACGTTGAGGCCGTCGAGTAGCGCGGAGTTGCCGTAGGTGTCGCCGGCGTCGACGACGTTGGCGACGATGCGCCCCTGAGCGGCAGCGTCGATGCGCAAGTTCACGAAACCAGGACCGGCGACGTCGGCCGCGGCGATCCCGTCGGCAGCGGTCAGCGCCTCTACCAGCCATCCGGCCAGCTCACGGGGGTTGACGCCGACCTTCTTGGCGAGCTGAAGCGCCACGTTGGTGGCGTAGTCGCCGTGCTCAGGGTTGCGCGGACGCTCGACGGCCACCGTTGCGGGTAGCGCGGCGGGGTCCAAGTCGTGGGCGGCCAGCACCGCGGCGGCGGTGCTCTTGATCAGCTCGGCCAGGTCGGCGGGTGTCACGGGGGTCCATCCTATGGTCTGGGGTGGTCGCGACCCGAATCGATTACCGCGGACGGAGCTGCCGCCCCGATGCGTTAGTCTGTGCAGGCCCGATCGGCGCAGCTGTAATCGATGCGCCCCCGTAGCTCAGGGGATAGAGCGTCCGCCTCCGGAGCGGAAGGCCGCAGGTTCGAATCCTGCCGGGGGCACTCCACGTTTGACACACATGGCTTCGCACCCTGTGCTTGACCATCAGATACCCGCACAGTCGGCTGTGAGCCGGTACGGCCCCGGACGGCGCCCGATACGGTGACCACAACGCGTCCTGTGCCAGGTGGAACGGATGCCCGACGTAAGGCACTCGTATTCACAACCTCAAGAATCTCGTCGGCGCCGGTTCGGTTGCCCTCGCGGTCGGTGCGGCACTTCTGAACAGCGCAGCACTGGCCAACGCCTCCGAGATCGTGGCCAACTCCACGGTGTCTGCCGGCTCGGGGGCGGGCACTCAGGTGCGGACGTCGGCAACCCAGGGCGACATCCGCATTTCGGGCACCCAGGGCGAATCGCGGACCACCATCAAGGCCGTCCCGGGCACCAAGGCCAGTGCCATGCCCAGTCCCAACACCTGTAACGAAGTGCTGTCGTACACCTGCGACTGAGCCGTCACTGCGGGTTGGTCTGCAGGAATACCTCGACGGGCACCGGTGCGGTCGCGGAGTACCCCACCGGTAGCACGACATCGCCGGCCGTCGTTCCGTAGTAGACGTCCCAGCGGTGATAGCTCTCGAGGGCGCCCGGCTGCGTTGCGATCACCGCCGCGTATGCGGTGATGGCCCGTACGTAGCGAGTGGAGTTGTTGTACCGGTACAGCGCCCGACCGGGGTTTTCGATGAAGCCATGGGCGGCAAGGAAGCGGCCGGCCGCCATGATGCTGTCGCGCGGCGACAGGATGTCGCCGCCTCGGCCATAGGTGGCGAACGTCGAGGGCAGGAACTGCATCGGTCCTTGGGCACCGGCTGTGCTGACGCCGGCGATCCGGCCGAACGCGGTCTCCACGAAGTTGATCGCCGCCAGATAGTTCCAGCCGACGCCGGTGGCCGCCTCGGCCTGGCGGTAGTAACCGAGCAACTGTGTCGTCGGCGGTGGCGCCACGATCCGCCACGCGGGCACAGTCGGTTTGCCGCGGCGACCACTCATCGCACTGAGTTGCCTGCGGGCGTCGACATTGTGGTCATAGGCCGCGAGCAGCGGCGGGGGTATCCGCGGGCGCGTCACGGCGTCCCATTCGGGGTGGCGCCCTAGTGCGCGGTACGCCGCTTGCTGGCGACGCGCTGCCGTCATTCGTACCGCCTCCGATGACGACGGCTCCCGCAGCGCGTGTTCGTCGGCGACCAGCTGATCGGCCAACCGGCCGAGGTCGGTCGCCAACCGTGGTTGCAACCCCTCCGGGGGCGGTGCGGGCGTAGACGTACGGACGGTGTTGGGCTGCGCGGGTGCGGCCGGTGTGTGGTTCGACGACGGCGAGGCCGGTTCCGCGCAGCCAGAAGACGCCAGCACGACGGTGACGACCAGCAGCACGGCGGCACGAACTCGCTTGCGGCTCAATTCCTCCACTTCCCAGCAGACATCGACCAAATCGAGTGTCCCGCATCCGTCGTGCGACATCAACGCACCCACTTCAACGCCCGGACGCCACGTACAGTTGCCCCTGTGCGCCACCGTCACCGAACTCGCTTCGGATTGCTGGGCGTCGTCACCGCCCTGTTACTCGCCCTCGCGCCGAGCGCCACAGCATCCCCACCTCTTCAGATTTCCGGTGAGAGCGCACAGATCCTGCAATCGATGCTCGACGCCGGCAGTGATCGGTCGGGCGCCGCCGTGTCGGGCCGGTTCTTGGGAACGCCTTACGGCGCCAACACTCTGGTGGGTTCCGCCGACGTACCCGAGGAACTGGTCGTCGATTTGCAGAGGGTCGACTGTTTCACCTACGCCGACTATGTCGAGGCGCTGAAACGGGCCGGCAATCGCGACGAGTTCATCGACAGCCTCATCGCCGTACGATACAAGAACGGTGTGGTGAATTTCGCAAACCGGAAGCACTTCTTCACCGATTGGGCCGCGTCGGCTCCCGCGGTGGCCACCGATGTCACGGAAAGCCTCAGCGACAACGTGATTCGTACGCCCAAGAGTCTGAACGCCAAAGATTCCGGCGGGGTGTATCTGACGGGTCTGCCGATCGTCGAGCGCACCGTGACGCACCTCCCCAGCGCACAGGTCGACGCTGACGTGGTCAGCCGGCTGCGCACCGGTGACTACCTCGGCGCATATGCCGAAGACGGTGGTCTGGACGTCACGCATGTCGGCATCTTCATCGACACTCCCGATGGGCCGGTGTTCCGCAACGCTTCGTCGCTGAGTGCGAACAGAAGCGTGGTCGACACGCCGCTCACCGACTATCTGAACACCGTCCCCGGTGTGGTGGTGCTGCGCCCCGTGGTGTGACGGCTCCACCGTGACACAAACAACTCCCGCAAACTCGCGCAAGGGCTGTGCATTCCTGTCATAGTTGTCGCTGAATTCACGTGGGCTGCCGCGTGTCGACCTATGGGGGGTTGCTGCTGTGACCGAACTTTCTCTCCGTACCCGCTCCATCGAGCCGGGCAGCAACTACAACGAGCTGAGGGCGGGCGCCAACGTTTCCCCGTCATTGCCGAACAGGGCGCAAACGGGCAGGTACGCCAGATATGTCGGACGGGTCGGCGCCTTGGCGCTGGCACTCGGTGTGTTCGGCGCTGTCGCGAACCCCGGCGTGGCCTGGGCGGAGGACACGAAGTCGAAGTCCGACTCGTCGAACTCGGCTTCGTCGACGTCACCCGCCACTCGCCCGGCGTCCAAGTCCCCTGCCGAGCGGAACTCGGCCACCGACACGGACACAGACACAGACACAGATGCCGACACCGACCCGCAGGACGACGCCGAGGACGACGACCCGGATACGTACGATCCGGACGGTTCTGACGAATCCGAGCCGACTGACGAGACCGACGAGCCAACAGACTCGGAGGACGTCGCCGAGACGGAGGAAGAACCGGACGTCACCCAGGACAGCCCTCAACCGGTTGACGACGTAGACGCCGACTCGAGCAATGCCCTCGTCCGTCCCGCCGGCTCAGAACCGGTCGCCGAGGACGCAGCCCCGAGCGGGGATCTGCCCACGCGGACGCTGGTGGCCGACGACGCGAAGACCATGAAACTGCGTCACGCAGCCGGCCCCACCGAGGCGACGGCTGCGCATGACCCCGAAGTGGCCGCCCCGAATCTGTTGGCTGAGTGGGGAAAGCAGATCGGCACCGCGCTGAATCTGCCGACTCCTCAGCAGGTGACCGAGCAGATCAATGCGGCCGTCGTTTCCTGCCTGTGCGGTGTCATCAACGGGATACAACAACTCTTCAGCGGCATGGTCGCGCCGGCGACAACCCCCGCTCCGGCGAACCCACTGCAGAATACGGTGATGTTCACGGTGCTCGGCTGGGTGCGCCGCCAACTCGATTATGCGGTAACAGCTTTCAACCGGTCACCGCTGGGACAGGTGATCCACGGGGTGGTCCAGCAGGCAAGTGAATCCTTCACCACCTGGTTCGACGGGGTGGCCAACTCACCGCTGGGCCGGGAGATCTCGGCGAGCGTCGGGGCTTTCCTGCAGTCCTGCGAGGACTCGACCGGGCTCCCCGCCGAATTCGACCGCACCGTCGTCGTCTCCGGGCTGACCGAGCCGACGGATTTCGAGTTCGTGATGGACGAGGATCATCCCGATGAGATCCGCCTCGTTCTGATCACCGAGAAGTCCGGCGCCATCAAGTCTTACGACATGCGGACCGGTACGCTGACCACCCTGATCCAGGTGCCCGTGGTCACCGCCGCCGGCGAGCGTGGCCTCATCGGCATCGAGGTCGATCCGAACTTCTGGGCCGTCGGCGAAGAGGGCTACCGCACTGTCTACGCTGCCTACACCGGGGCAGACAACTACGACCGCCTGTCGAGTTTCACCATGGCGGAGTCGTTGACCGGCTTGGGCTCAGAGAAGGTCCTGCTGAAATCGACCGAGCTCGCCAACGAGTTCCACCACGGCGGCGAACTCGAGTTCGACCCGACCGGTCAGTATCTCTACTGGGCGGTGGGCAACAACACCACACCATCCGAGAACTCCCAGGACCTGACCAACATCCACGGCAAGATCCTGCGTCTGAACCGTGATGGCACCGCGGCGGCGGACAACCCGTTCATCGAAGACGACAACGAAATCACCCAACGTATCTACGCTTACGGATTCCGCAACCCGTTCCGCTTCGGATTCGACCCAGATTCCGGCGCGTTGCTGGCAGGCGATGTCGGCGAAGATGCCTGGGAGGAGCTGAATCTCGTCCGCGCCGGCGCCAACTATGGCTGGCCCAACGCCGAAGGGAACTGCAGCGGCTGCGGATACATCGATCCGCTGTATGCCTATGCCCATGTCCCGCCGGTCAACAGCGGCTCCATCACCTCGGTCCTGGTGTGGGTCGATGACTCCACGCCTGCCGGGCAGCGAAAGGTCCTCATCTCTGACTACTCGTTGGGATGGATGCGGGAACTGACCTTCGACTCCGAGTACTCCAGCCTGATCAGTGAGCGCACGTTCGACAGCGGAGCGGGCGCGGTCGTGCAACTCGAACAGGCGCCCAACGGCGACATCTATCAGCTGAACATCTACCCCGGCACGCTGTCGGTGATCGCACCCTCGGGTGGCAACAGATCGCCCAGCGCGGTCATCGACGCCTCCGCAACCTCGGGTGCCGGCAGCTCGCTGGAAGTCGAGTTCTCGGCGGCGCAGTCCAGCGATCCCGACACCAACGACGACCTGACGTATCAGTGGGACTTCGGCAACGGCCAGACCTCCACGGCGATGAACCCGACCGTAGTCTTCACCAACCCAACCGATTTCACCGCCTACACCGTCAGGTTGACGGTGAGTGACGGCGACAAGTCGAGCACCACCACCCAGCAGATCGTCGTCGGAAGTACGCCACCGACAGCGGATTTCACTGTGACAAGCGCGGGGGGTTACCAGTACAACGCCGGTGACACCATCGTCTTCGAGGCGGAGGGGTCCGATCTCCAGGACGGTGCCACCTTGCCCGACAGCGCCTACCGGTGGACGGTCGAGTTCCATCACGCGGAGCACAAGCATCCGTTCAGCGACAACGTCGTAGGACCGGACCTCAGCTTCCGGGTTCCGACCGACTATGACCAGCTCGCCAACACCTACTACAAAGTCATCCTCACCGTGACCGATAGGAGTGGCCTCACCACCACGGTCGTCAAAGATGTGCGGCCGAACCTGGTCACCCTGACATTCGGCGCGAACGATCCGGACGCGAAGTACACCGTGGACGGAATTCCGCGCACCGGCTTGTACACCGAGGATGCGGTGGTGGGCGTAGTTCGCACCCTCGGCGCGGTGTCGCCCCAGACCGTCAACGGCCAGCAACTGGTGTTCGGCAGTTGGTCCGATGGTGGCGCCCAGACACATACGATCGTCACCCCGGGCTCCAACTCCAGCTATACGGTGAATTACACAGCTGTCTCCTCGTCGATCACCGTCTGAGCGGCAATTCGGAATTCGAGCCTCGGCGGGCGCGCTGGCGTCAGCTCATGGGATCGGTTGGCGTGCCAGCGTGCTCAATCCGAAGACAGTCAGCTTCGATTCCCCTCTCCCCCAAGTGAAGCGCAAGGCCATCGCCCGACTCGGCTTCGCCGGAGACGCTACAAAACCGGAGTTCGTCGGGCCGGTCCACGGCGCCTATTCGAACGGCATCCGCGCGGCCGAGTGGATCGTTGACCAGGGTCCCGCCTGCAGTTCGCAGGTCTGGACAGCGGGATGCCGCCGGCGTGTGGTGGCGTCGGCGGGGCCCGGTGGGGTGTGGGGTGTCAGGGGTCGTCGGTGTCGGCGGGGTTGTTCGGGATGGGGTTGGGTGTGTGGTCGTCGGCGAGGGGGTAGTTCTCGGCGAGGTGAGTG
>JBEVFK010000100.1:0-15949 GCA_040512325.1 Mycobacterium sp.
GCAGCCAACTGCAGCAGGCCGCGACCGAGTTGCTTGTCGACGTGGCAGGCCCGGACGCGTTGCCGTCCGGCGACCTCGACGACATCGCCTCACCGACCTGGGCGCAAGATGCGGCGCCGCGTTACCTGAACTACCGCAAGACCTCGATCTACGGCGGGACAAACGAGGTGCAGCGCACCATCATCGCCTCCACCATCCTCGGACTGTGAGTTAAGACATGGACTTTCAACTCAGCGATGAGCAGGAACTGCTCCGCGACACCACTCGCGATCTGCTCGCCCGCAGCTATGACGCCGAGCGCCGCAACAAGGCCATCGCCACCGATCTCGGCTGGAGCCGTGAGGTGTGGAAGCAGCTGGCCGACACCGGCATCCTCGGCCTGGGGTTCGACCCGGAGGAGTCCGGCCAGATCGAGATCATGCTGGTACTCACCGAATTGGGACGACGGCTGGCGCCGGAGCCGGTGCTGCACGCCGCGCTGGCTCCCGGCCTGGTGATCGCCGAGGTCGGCGGCTCCGAACAGAAGCAACTGCTGGACGAGGTGGCCGAGGGCCGACTTCTGCTGGCGTTTGCCCACATCGAACCCGGCATGCGACGGCCGACCACCTCGGTGGCGACCACGGCCGAGCGCGACGGGGACTCCTGGGTGCTCAGTGGGCGCAAGAATCCGGTGCTCGCCGGCGATACCGCGGACACGCTGGTGGTCACCGCGGCGCTGCCCGACGGCGGCACCGGTCTGTTCCTGGTGCAAGGCGATGCGGTCACCAAGCAGACCTACCGGACGTTCGACGGCCAGCGGGGCGCGCAGATCGACCTCGACCGCTCCCCCGCAACACCGTTGGGCGCTGCGGAGGACGCATCGTCGGCCATCGAGCACGCGCTGGTGCGCATCCAGTCGGCGATGTGCGCCGAAGCGCTGGGCGCCATGGAGGAGTCCGTGCGCCTGACGGCCGATTACCTGAAGAGCCGCAAGCAGTTCGGTGTCACTCTCAACACGTTCCAGACATTGACCCAGCGCGCCGCCGATATGTATGTGTCGCTGGAGCTGGCCCGCAGCATGAGCCTCTACGCCGCGATGTCGATCGCCGACGGAGTTGTCGACCCGGTGATCGCTGCCCGCGCCAAGCTGCAGATCGCCCGCTCGGGCCGCCACATCAGCCAGGAAGCCATCCAGCTGCACGGCGGCATCGGCATCACCGCGGAGTACCCGGTGGCGCACTTCGCGGCGCGGCTCACGGCGATCGACCACACGCTGGGGTCGGCGCAGGATCAGGTGGGTGTGTTGGCCGGCCAGATCGGTGACTACGAAATCGCGATGCTCTGAGGAGCTCTCGACCCTTGCGTCACTTCTGTCACTGACCTAGGTGATGTCCGAGTTGTCCACCTCTGAGCCACTTTGGCGCGAGAGCCGAAAGTCGCTCCGGGGTGGGCATTTTGGTGAGCAGTCCCCGGCGGTGACGTGTGTGGCTGATGTGACATACGCCCGCGCCGCCAGGTGACCGGAACCCAGATGAATTCTTGGTAGGTGTTCGACGGCCCCCCGGCGTAAGTTCGAGACAGCTGAATTTTTGGGGGCGTCATGTCAGCTTTCTTGGTCATCCTGTGGATGATGTTCGGCATTCCGACAGCCTTGATCGCGCACCGGAAGAAACTCAGTGTTCCCGCCTGGGCTTGTGTCGGCGTGACTTTCGGTGTCTTCGGGCTCCTGATCGTGATGGTCGCGGAACCCGAAACAGCCACTCCGCGGTGGCTCTCCGGCTCCGGTGACAACCTCAGCCTCGGCGGGTGCTGATCGCACCATGCGGGCGTGGCGGGTGCGCGCACCGGGTCCGATCCGCACCCATCCCCTGGAGTGGGTGACCGTCGGCGTACCGGACCCCGGTTACGGTGAGGTCTTGCTTGCCGTCCGGGCATGCGGGGTGTGTCGCACCGACCTGCACGTCGCCGAGGGCGATCTGCCCGTGCACCGACCACATGTCGTCCCCGGGCATGAAGTGGTCGGCGAGGTGGTCACCACCGGCCCAGGTGTCGACGGGCCTGCCGCCGGTGACCGTGTCGGGGTGGCATGGCTGCGGCACACGTGCGGACAGTGCCGATTCTGTCTGCGCGGCGACGAGAACCTCTGTCCGGGCTCGCGTTACACCGGCTGGGACGCCGACGGCGGCTTCGCCGAGTTCCTCACCGCACCTGCAGATTACGTTCATCCGCTACCCGCGGGGTACTCCGATGCCGAGCTGGCCCCGCTGCTGTGCGCCGGCATCATCGGGTACCGATCGCTGATGCGCGCCGAGCTGCCCACCGGAGGACGGCTCGGCATCTACGGCTTCGGGGGCAGTGCGCACATCACCGCGCAAGTCGCCCTCGCCCAGGGCGCCGAGGTCCACGTGATGACCCGGGGCGAGCACGCGCAGGAGCTGGCCCGCGCACTGGGGGCCGCGTCGGTGCAGGGCGCTGACGCTGCACCCCCGGTGTCGCTGGACGCGGCCATCCTGTTCGCGCCCGTCGGCGACCTGGTGCCCGTCGCCCTCGAAGCACTCGACCGGGGTGGCATTCTCGCTGTCGCCGGTATCCACCTCACCGACATCCCCTCGCTGAACTATCAGCGCCACCTGTTCCAGGAACGGCAACTGCGGTCGGTCACCTCCAACACCCGCGCCGACGCGCGCGCATTCCTCGCGTTCGCCGCCGAACACCACATCGAGGTCACCCATCCCCGTTATCCGCTGGACCGGGCCGAGGTGGCGTTGCAGGATTTGAGCTCCGGACGGTTGGCCGGTGCGGCCGTGCTGGTGCCCTGAGGTTCGGATGACGGAGACGGGCGTGGGGATCCGGGTGTGGGGATCAACGTCACCGCAGTAGGGACCAACGACTCTTCGCATCACCTGCGGGTTCTTCTACCCTGGAATTGCTCGGTCCCACCGGTGGAAAGGACAAAAATGTCTGCCGTCGAACAACATCGAGAAACGCGACGAGGACTCATCGTCGGTGTGGACGGATCACCACCGTCGCACGCGGCGATCGACTGGGCCGCACGCGAAGCAGCGTTACACAAGGTCCCGTTGACGTTGGTGCACGTCCTGGCGCCGCCGGCGATGATCGGCTGGACCGAGCCGCTGGCGATGCCCGGTTTCGCGCAGTGGCAGCAGACCCGAGGCGAGGAAGTGCTACGGGAGGCCGCGCGCCTGGCCGACGCGGCGGCCGCTGACCTGGGCGGGGTCCGCACCGAGTCCGAAATCCTGTCCGGCTCTGCCATTTCCACGCTCATCGACCTCACCAAGGACGCCCAGATGATGGTCGTCGGCTGCCGCGGCCTGGGAGCCATCGGGCGGGTTCTGCTGGGCTCGGTCAGCTCCGCTCTGGTGCACCACGCGCACTGCCCGGTGGCCGTGATCCACCAACAGCAGCCCGCCACCGGGCCGGTGGTCGTCGGTATCGACGGTTCACCGATCTCGGAAAAAGCCGTGGCGATCGCGTTTGACGAGGCCTCGCGGCGCGGTGTTGATCTGGTGGCGGTGCACGCCTGGAGCGATCCCACCGTGCTCGACTTTCCCGCCTTCGACTTCGCACCCCACCAACAGGCCGCGTGTGAAGTGTTGGCCGAACGGTTGGCGGGCTGGCAGGAGCGCTACCCCGAGGTGCGGGTGGAGCGCGTCGTCGCCTTCGATCGCCCGGCGCCTCAGCTGCTATTGCATTCTCGGCGTGCACAATTGGTGGTGGTCGGCAGCCACGGTCGCGGCGGATTCGCCGGCATGCTGCTGGGCTCGGTGAGTACCGCGGTGGTCAACTCGGCGACGGTACCGGTGCTGGTGGCGCGGCAGTCCTGACGGGCACGCGGTCACTGCGGATATTCGAGTGACAACGTCCCCGGCGAGGTCCACACTGGACGGTGATCAACACAGCGCAGCCGGTTCTAGGGGGCAGACGTGGCGATCACTGTTGGGCAGTTCTCACAACTGGTAGTCGGCGTCTACGAAGCAGCGTTGACACCTTCGAGCTGGCCAACAGCCTTGGACAACATCGGTCACGCGGTACAGGCCACCGGGTGCGGCCTGGTGGTCGCCGGTCCAGACAGTCGCACGCCGCAGTGCGCGACCCTGCCCGACGAGGCGATCGAGAGCTACCGCGCCCACTATCACGACGTGGACTACGTGCTGGCCGACGTCGAATCCGGTCCGGTCGGCGTGGTCCGCAGCGGCCCGGAGGTGATCGATCCGATGGCCGATGCCGAATTCGATGCCGACTGGATGCGTCCGAACGACGTCCGCGACGGGGTGTTCGTGCGCCTCACCGACAAGTGGCCGACGAGCTTTCTCGTCGCGGCGCCACGCCGTTCCGATCCGTTCGCGACGGCAGAACGCCTCCAGGTCGTCACGGCCCTGGTCCCCCACCTCCAGCAGGCCCTACGCGCGCAGAATCAGATCGCCGCCGCCGCGCAGTGGGCCGATGACCTCTGCCGCGTCATCAATACCTCCACCGACGGCATGATCATCGTCGACTCCGAGGGCCGGGTGCTCTACGTCAACACCGCCGCCGAGGCGATCCTCACCGATGGTGATGGAATCACGGTGCATCACAATCGCTTACACGCGCGACACCCGGTCACCAACGCTGCACTGGCTCGATGCATCACCTCCGCCGCGGCACCCGAGGAGGGGGCCGTACCGCGCGGGGACACACTGAGGTGTCCACGGCGGAGCGGAACGCGCGCGTACCTTCTGCACATTCTCCCGTTGAACGGCGAACGCAAAGGACTCGCGCCGGGCCGGGTGTTGATCGCGGTGATCGATACCGACCGCGAGTCGAGGCCGGACACCGCTCTTTTGCAGAGGCTTTACGGCTTGACGTGCGCGGAGGCCAACGTTGCCGTGGAGTTGTTGGCCGGCCAGGGCCTGCCCGCGGTGGCGGACAAGATGTTCCTCTCCGTCACCACAGTGCGGACACACCTGCAACGGGTCTACGACAAGACCGATACCCATCGCCAGGCCGAGCTGGTCCGGCTGCTGGTCAGCCTCCGGTTCGGCAGCTCGGGACCATAGCGTCGAGATCCACCGCTGCGATCGGCGTTGACCTGCCCGGCAACCGCCAGTCTGCCCGCTGTGCTAACTGCTGATAGTTTGCTGAGAGACCGCACGGTGGTCGTGAGTCTGCCCGGCCAGCGTCGGCGCTTTTCGTCTTTCTGCACGTTGAATACGCATTTAGGCTACGCTTAGCCGCAATGACAAAATTGACAGTGTTGCCAATTGAGTCCGGCATGTGGATCGCTTTGATTCCGGCAGCGAATGCCGATCCCGGCACCAGGTCCTTCGCCGCGGCGATGCCGCGGGAGCAAAGTGCGTCCTGTGACGGCCATCGGATGGGCTGCGCATGACCACTCGACGGCAACTCGGTCTACCCCAGCCGCGGGTGGTGCGTAAGTCACTGCACACGCGGGCCACACCTTCGCAAACCCGGCCGGCTTCGGCGATCCTGACTGCCACCGCCGACGTCGAGCTTGGCACCCTGTGGGGCCAGTGGGCACGAAACCACAGTCGGCGCCCAGCGCTTCGGCTGCTGTCCCGGTCTATCCGGACAGCCGGCAACGAGATCGCCGATTAGCGCGTCCACCCCGGTTCGGGTGTGGCGTCCGGCGAAAACGGTTGCCGGCGAGCATCTTTCTTGCCGGGCGCAGGCCACCTCGGAGTCGGTGGCGGCCACAGATCACGCGATCAGCCAGGTCCCGAGCTCCAGTCCGGGAAGGGTCCGCGTAGTCCGCCGACTCACCATCCGGACTTACCGCCTAAGCTGAACAGCGATGTCGACGTCAAACGAGCTGTCCGATTCGCTCCTCGCAGCAATGACCACAGCCAAGATTCCGGCGGCAAACCACGACTTCATCCGTGGGTTCACCGCCGAGGTCGGCATCACCGACTACCGCGTGGTGCAGCGGCAGGACAAGTGGCACGTCGTCGCGACCAGGCGTGACGGTCTCCCCGCTCTCCACATCTTCTACGGGTACACGAACGGATTCACCTCCAAGGAGGAGATAGTTCGTGTTGCCGGCGCCAAGGTGCCCTGTGCGCCGAGTTCGCGGAAGGGCAAATGGTACCTCGAGCACCCGATCAGTCAGGTGCGCGCCGGTGCCGAGCGGGCTCGCGATGCGCGGCGCGAAGGAAGCTTCTGCACCTGCGGGATGCAACTGTCACTAACCGGAGTGTGCAGCAACTGCTACTAGCTGATGACGTGCTCGCCGCTGATGGTGGCGAACAGTCGGAAGTGTTCTTACGCAACCATATTCCTTGATCACTGCCCATTGCCCTCGTCGCTCTGACGGAGGACCATGAAGTGCGACGGCAGCGCCGTCCGGGACGCTGCCCCGTTCATGGGAGGCAGAGTATGTACACCCGCACAACAGCAACCACGGCAGCGTTGTCTTCCCTCGACGCCGGCATCAGCCATGTCCGCGAGGTCGTGATGCCCGCGCTGGAAGAGTTCGACGGCTTCGTCGGGCTGTCGATGTTGGTCGACCGCTCTTCGGGACGCTGCATCGTGACCTCCGCATGGGAGTCCGAGGATGCGATGCGTGCCAGTACCGACGGCGTTGAGGATCTGCGCGAACGTGCGGTGCAGATCCTGGGCGGTCTGCGCCCGGACCTCGACCGCTGGGAGATCGCGGTCCTGCACCGCGAACACGAGACCCCCGAAGGTGCGTGCGCCCGGGTCACCTGGGTCAGGGTGGACCCGGCCCAGGTTGATGCGGCCTTGGAGATGTTCAAGACCTCCACCCTGCCCGCGCTCGAGGAGATGGACGGGCTGTGCAGCGTCAGCGTGATGATCGATCGGCATTCCGGCCGCGGGGTGTCCTGCGTGGTCTATGACAGCGCCGACACGATCGAGCGCAATCGGGAGCAGATCGACCGGATCAAATCCCAGGCCACGGGTGAGGCCGGCGCCGACGTCACCGACGAGCACGATTTTGACGTCGCGATCGCGCACCTGCGGGTACCTGAGTTGGTCTGACGCCCTGCTGGCCGGGGTCGTGCGCCGCGTCCGTCACGTCCAGGACCTCCGCGGAAGGGATGGTCGTCCCGCACGCGTCATGAATCCTTGACACGTCAGAAACGCCAGGTCACGCGGGTCGGCGTGGCCCGTCACCCCGTGCCCACCGCGCGCCCATCAAGGCTGCTCCGGCCCGGGCCGGAGAGGAACGGCCGCGCTCAGTAGACCGTGTAACCGCCGTCGATGACGACCACCGATCCCGTCATGAACGCCGACGCCTCGGATGCCATGTACACCACCGTCGGCGCGATCTCCTCGGGCAGCGCATAGCGCTTCATCGGCGCGTCCTCGATCCAGTGCTGACGGAACTCCGGCCGGTCCACCGGGGCCATCTCGGTCTTGACGTAACCGGGGGCCAGCGCGTTGACCCGGATGTTGTAGGGCGCCCACTCGGCTGCCAACGACTTCGTCAGCTGATGCACCGCGGCCTTGGACGCGTTGTAGGAGGCCTGGAACTGCGGGCGGTTGACGATGATCGAGCTGATGGACCCGATGTTGAGGATGTTGCCGCCACCGTGGTCTTTCATATAGGCGCCGGCGGCCTTGCTGAGCCGCCACAGTGACCGGGTGTTGACGTCGAAGACCAGATCCCAGTCGTCGTCGGAGATCTCCAGCGCAGCCTGGTGGATGGCCAGCCCGGCATTGTTGAGCAGCAGATCGAGCCCGCCGAGCCGCTCCACGGCGCCATCGATGGCCGCGGCGGGACCGTCGGCGGCGGTCACGTCGACCTCGAAAGCCTGCACCCGCAAACCTTCGTCGGCGAGCGCGGTGATGGCGGCGGCGTTGCGGTCGACGTCGCGGGAGACGAAGACGACGTCGGCGCCGGCCTCGGCCAGGCCCCGCACGAAGGCGAACCCGAGGCCGCGGTTGCCGCCGGTCACCAGCGCGCGTTTCCCGGCCAGCGAGAAGGCATCAAGAACTGTCACGAAATACTCCGTTTCTCGAGCAGTCGGCTCAGTCGCCGCCGCGGAACCTTCGGGTGGTCAGGCCGTTGAGCAGGGCGGCCAGGATCAGGACGACGCCGAGCGCGAGCAGTTGGAACTGGCTTCCGGTGTTGCCCTCGAAGTACAGGATGATGCCCGCGTTGAGCCACACGATCAGCAGCGCGGCCAGCAGGACACCGGCCAGTCGACCGATGCCGCCGGTGATCGCGACGCCACCGAGTACGGCGATGGTGATCGCCGGCAGGGCCAGCCCGTTGCCCGCGGTGCCGGCATCCGGTCGGGCCGAGGCGAATTCGGCGGTGATGTAGACCGCCACCAGACCGGACAGCACCCCGGCCGTCACGTAGGCGCGCATCCGGGTGGCCGGCACGTCGACCCCGGCCCACCGCGCCGCCACGTCGTTGGTGCCGACGGCGTAGAGCCGTCGCCCGTAGGTCCCGCGGCCGAGTGCCAGCCACAGCACCAGCAGCACCGGGAGCAGGAAGGTGAACACACCCAACGGCACGTTCGGGATGTAGGCCCCGATGATCGGAAGTTCGACCGAGCTGGTCAGCGAGTAGAGATCCTGGATCTGGGGGCTGTTGATCGGCTTCTGGTCGTTGATGACCATGGCGATGGATTTGTAGGCGTAGTAGGTGGCCAGCGTGGCGATGAGCGCGGGAAAACCGATGCGCGCCACCAGGAATCCGTTGATCGCCCCCAGCAGCGCACCGAGTCCCACGGCCAGCAGCACCGCGAGCGGCAGCGGCCAACCCCACTGGCCGTAGGCGAATCCGAAGATCATGCCCACCAGCGACACCATGGCACCCACCGACAGGTCGATGCCACCGCGGCCGGACACGATGACCACCAGTTCGGCGAAGGCCAGCATGGCCAACGGCACGGCGTCGATCAGCACCGCCGACATGTAGTCGAAGTCGTAGTCACCGGACAGGTAGCCGGCGGTGCTCAGGTACATCAGCCAGCCGACGACGATCACGATGAGGATCCCCAGCAGCACGATCCGCTGGGTCAGGACGGCCTCGAGGATCCGGTCGGCTCGGCTGCGCCCGACCGGTTTGGGAGTGGCGGGCGGGGCTGCGGTGTCGGCGGTCACGGATCCCTCCTGGCACGTCGGCGGACGAGATCGGTGCCGACGGCGACGATGATGAAGATGCCGACGAACAGGTCGGACAGCTGCGAGGGCCAGCCCAATTGTGTGACACCGGATTTCACGGTCTGTACCAGTAGTGCTCCGAGCAGGGTGCCGAGCACCGAACCGCGTCCACCCATGATGGACGTCCCACCGATGACGACAGCGGCGATCACCGCGAGTTCCTGGCCCGAGCCCACCGACTGATCCAGATTGGAGGTGCCCTTGGCGAGGGTGAAGATGGAGGCGAGTCCGATGAGCAGCCCGGTGACGACATAGGCGATGAGGATGCGGCGCTGTACCCGGATGCCGGCCAGTCGCGCGGCCACCGCATCACCACCGACGGCGAAGAAATGCCGTCCGCCGGGGGTGTGCCGCAGATACCACCAGGCGATCGCGGTCAGGATCACGGTGATGGCGAAGCTGTTCGGCACTCCCAGCGTCCGGCCGTCGACACCGCGCCCGAACCACGCCAGCGTGTTCGGCATGCCGTCCACCGGGGTGGAGCCGAAGATCTGCAGTCCGATGAACAGGAACAGGTTCGCGGTGCCGAAGGTGATGATGATGGCGTGCACCCGCCCGTAGGCGATGAGTGCACCGTTGAGGAGACCGAGCACCGCGCCGGCACCGAGCGCGACCAGCAGACACCACCACACCGGCAGGGCCGCATCGCGCATCAGCCTGCCGGTGATCACCGAGCACACCATGATGGCGCCGCCGACGGAGACGTCGATGCCGCCGGTGATGATCACGAATGTCATGCCGATACCGATCAACGCGACCGGCGCCACCTCGACGAGCAGCGGAATGATCGAACCCGCACTCAAGAATGCCGGTGTCGCGAAGGCCAGCGCGATCCACAGCACCACCAGGACGGCGATCAGCGCGATCTCCGCCGAGGTCACCGGCGACGGCAGCACCCGGCCCCGGGCTGTGACGGGCGCCGCGGTGGGGGCGGCATTGGGATCAAGCGTGGTGCTCATGCCGTCGCCGACCCTTCCCGGTCCCCGGCGGCCGCGGCCAGCACGTCGGCTTGCCGTGCGTCTGGACCGAATTCGGCGCTGATGGTCCCGGCCCGCACCACCAGCAGCCGATCGGCGATGCGCAACGCCTCCTGCAGATCGGAGGTGACGACCAGGACCGCGGTGCCGTTGTCGGCGAGATCGGTGATGATGCGGTGGATCTCCTCTTTGGCGCCGATGTCGACACCCTGGGTGGGCTCGCCGAGCAGCAGCAGCTTGGGTCGCTCGACGAGCTGACGGGCCAGCATCACCTTCTGCGCGTTGCCGCCGGACAGTGTTCCGACAGCTTGGTTTTCATCGGAGGCGCGGACTGCGAGGCGCTTCATCAAATCCTTGACCACGCTGCGTTCGCGACGCCGGTCCACGAATGCCCGCCCGAGCGAGAACTTCTGGAGGTGGCCGATCGAGACGTTGAACGAGATGGATTGAAACGAGAACATGCCTTCGGTCTTGCGGTTGGCGGGCAGCAGCGCGATGCCGGCCTTCGCGGCTTCCCGGGGTGAGCGCGGGGCCACGGAGCGGCCTTCGACGACGATCTCGCCGCCGCTGGTCTTGGCCAATCCGTGGATGCACTCGGCGATTTCGGCGACACCGGAGCCGACCAACCCGTAGAGACCCAGGATCTCTCCGGATCGCAGTTCCAGGCTGACGTCGTGGAAGGATCCGGCACGCGCCAGTGACTTCAACTCCAGCACGGGTTCACCCTTGGGTGTGGTGCGTGGCCCGGTCTGCTCCGAAAGCGCTTCTCCCACCATGAGTTCGGCCATGCGCCGCACCGTCATGTCGGCCATCGGATAGGTGCCGATGGTGGCGCCGTCGCGCATGACGGTCACCGCATCGGCGATCTTGACCACTTCGTCGAGGCGGTGCGAGATGTAGATGATGGCCACGCCGTCGGTGGCCAGTCGGCGGATGATGCCGAACAGGACCTCGATCTCGGCGTCGGTCAGGATGGCCGACGGCTCGTCGAGGATGAGGACGCCGGCATCACCTGCCAGCGCCTTGGCGATCGACACCTGCTGCTGGGTGGCCACCGACAGGTTGCCGACGATGGCCGTCGCGAGTTTCGCAGGCAGGTCCAGGGATTCGAGCAGGGTGACCACCCGTTGATTCTGCGCGGTCCAGTCGACGCGCCCGCGGGTGACGATCTCGCGGCCCATGAAGATGTTCTCGGCGACGGTGAGTTCACTGAACAGCTGGGGTTCCTGATACACCGTGGCGATGCCGAGTGCGATGGCGTCGACGGTCGAGGTGATGGTCACCGGTGCCCCGTCATAGGCCATCGCACCGGCATCGGGTGCCGTCGCCCCGGAGATGATCTTGATCAGCGTCGACTTGCCTGCGCCGTTCTCCCCTACCAGGGCGTGGATCTCGCCGGGCTGGATCTCGAAGTCGGCGTGCCGGATGGCCTTGACCGCGCCGTAGCTCTTGACGACCCCGGTGAGGGTCAGACGAGGCCCCTGCGCCATCTCAATAATCGAACTGGCCGACGTTCTCGGTGGTGATCAACAGGGGCTCCCCGAGCACCAGGGTCTTGGTGGCCTCGTCCCACTTCACGCCGGTGATGTCGGCGCTGACCTCGTTGTCGGGCTTGAACGGGGTGCCGTCGGCCACCTGCTGGCCGGCCCACACCGTGAGGTAGCCGAGGTTCTCCACGTTCCACAGGATCGAGCCCGAGGAGGAACCGTCTTCCAGGTACGGCGCCATCGACTTCGGGGTGCCCACGCCGACGGTGAAGACCTGCCCGATCTTGCCGGCGTCCTTGACTGCTTGTGCCACACCGACGGCCGAGGTGGTGCACTGCCCCAGCAGCCCCTTCAGGTCGGGGTGTGCGCTCATCAGGTCGGTGGACATCTGCGTGCCTCTGGCTTGATCTTCACCGGAGTACACGACGTCGACCAGCTCGGCCTCCGGGTACTTCTCCTGCACGTAGGCTTTTTCGACCTCGATCCAGGAGTTCAGGTTCTCGGCGGTTTCGCCGCAGGACACGATGGCCCACTTGCCTGTTCCGCCCATCGCCTGCATCAGGGTTTCGGCGGTCTTGGTGCCGATGCCGTCGGCGGTGGCCTGGTTGACGAACGCCTCGCGCACCGAGTTGGGTGCGTCGGTGTCAGCGGTCATCACCTTGATGCCGGCGTCCTGGGCCTCTTTCATCAACGGCGCCATCGAATCTGGATCGTTGGGGGCCACCACGAGGACGTCGACCTGCTGCTGGATGAAGGATCGGACGATCTGCGCCTGGGCGGCCGCGTCGGCCGAGGTGGGTCCCTGGTAGAGCCATTCGACGTTGCCGAGATCGGTGGCCGCTTTCTTGGCTCCGGCGTCCATGGCTTCGAAGTAGGGCGAGCCCTGCAGCTTCGGCACGAAGGCGACCTTGATCGCTTCGCCGGAGGCTGCTCCTTCGCTCTGCTCGGCGCTGGCCCCTCCCGTCGTGGCCGGTGCGGCCTCTTCGTTTTTCTTGGTACAGCCGCCGGTGATCATCGCCATGGTCAACGCCACGCTGATCACTCCGACTACACGCTGGGAAATCGCCATCGATTCTTCCTTCGGCCCGGGGTGAGTATCACGTGTCCACGCCGCGTCGACGTCGACTTCGTGCACCTCGCCCGAGACCCACCCGGGCAGGCGAACACTCGCCGCGTCCGTTTCAAATATCGAACTCAGCGTCGAGTGATGAAACACACACTAAGCACCCCGTCACAGCGTTGTCAATAACCCAATGAATCGTTTCAATAACGGGCCGGACTTCCCAAACTGCCTGCGGCGATGCAGTCTTCGATCCACTACGCTTCGTCGAATGGCGGACCTTGGGGCCGTGGTGCACGATTCATCGGCGCGCGGCGGACGCGTTCCGGCCCTTACGCGCGCGGCCGTCGTCCTCCAGACAGTCAGCGATGCCGATCGGCCGATGACGCTCGCTGAGTTGACCGAGCTGACGGGGTTCCCCAAGAGCAGCGTGATGGGGATCTGTCACGCCCTGGCAGATGAACTGCTGCTGGCGCGCGGCGTCGACGGCACCTACGTGGTGGGTTCGCGGGTCTTCGAGCTGGCCTCCACCGCGCGTGCCCAGAGCTGGCCGATCCATGACATCGGGTTCAGCTACCCGATCGACGAGAGCTTCTTCCTTGCCGAGATCGGTGCGCTGCATGCCGAGGCCGACCGACTCGGCGCGCGGCTACAGGTCAAGAGGGCCAAGGAGGACAAGGCGACGCAATCCCGCCAGATCCTCGAATTCGTCGACGCCGGTTCGGATTTGATCCTCATCGAGCCGGTCGCTTCGGAAGGGCTCGAAGAGGCGTGCGCTCGGGCCAGGGCCGCCCGGATTCCGGTGGTGGCGATCGGTTCAGCGGTCAGCGGCGCCGACGCCGTCGTCGCGACCGACAACACCAAGGCCGGGTTCCTCGCCGGTTCCGCGCTGGCGAGCGCGTTGCGCGGGCGTGGGCGCGTCGCCGTGGTCGGTGGTATCCCCATCACCGCCAACTCCGACCGCATCGCCGGCTGTCTCGCCGCGCTCGCCCCGCACCCCCACCTCGAGGTGGCCGCCACCAGCCGCGGCGAACTGGACGCCGCCTCGGGGCAACGCGCTGCCGAGGAGATCCTGGCGGCCGACGCCCGCATCGACGGTTTCTTCGCCGCCAATGATCAGATCGCCATTGGCATTTCACGCGTCCTGCAGGGTCGCCGGCTGCATGTGCCGATCGTCGGCGTCGACGGTGCCCGTAATGCCGTCGAGGAGATCCGCGCCGGCGGACCGATCATCGCCACCGCGACGCAGGATCCCCTCGCTCTGGTGCGGGCGGCCATCGACATCGGCATCGCGCTGCACAGCGGGGCCCGCAGGGCCCGGCCTTCGCGCTACGTCACCCCGCGGTTGATCGACGTGCACAACGCCGCGGAGTACGAACCATGGGGATAGCCGGACCGCGCACCCCGGCGGTACATCGCGGTGTCCGCGTCCTCGACGCCGTCTCCGCGGGGACCGCCCGCACCCCCGCGGCGCTGATCGGGATGCTCGGGCTACCCAAGAGTTCGGTCTCCGATCTGCTCGGCACGCTCGAAGACGTCGGCTTTCTGGCCCGCGGCGCCGACGGCGGGCTGCACGCCGGCGCGCGGTGGTCGGAGCTCACCGATCCCGATGCGGTGGCGCACAATCTTTTTCGTGCCTGCGCCACACCGGATCTCGACGGGCACACCATTTCGCTGGTGCGGCTGTTCGGCAATCAGGCGATTTTCGTCGACGTCCACCTGGGCCGGCTGCCGCTGCCGCTGACACCCCGACCGGGCCAACGTGCGGTCGCGGTCGCGAGTGCGGGAGCCGCCGCCATCCTGTCGTCGATGTCCGCGGAGGAAGCATCCGAGTCGGTGTCGGCCGCCGCCGCGCACCTCGGTCTCAGCGACGACGACGTGGCGCGCTGTCTGGCCCTGCGCCAACCGCGGCGCCGCAAGGTTTACGCGGTGTCGTCCCCGCCGATGGGGCGCCAGCTCGCCTGCTCGGTGGCGGGCACCCGGTATGCGTTGACCCTGCATGTGCCCGATCGGTGGCCGGAGCCGTTGGCGCGCAAAGCCGCCCGCGCGCTGCATGCGGCGGCCAACGACTACTGAGCCTCCGAGCCACTCGTGCCACATCCGTCCCGTTCCGGGACCATGTGCCGAAGTGCCCGGCTCTGAGCGACTTTCAGCGGATCCAGAGGCCTCAGGTGACCCGCACGTACGGCGCAGCGCCTTCGTTCGGGTCGGGCGGCGTCAGCCATACCAAGGACGTCCCTCGCGCGGGTGTCCGACTGGAGCGTCACGTCAGGCACGCACCAGCGCGGCGACTGCCGCAGAACAATCCAGAACGATCATCGACGATCGGCGTCAAACTGATCGACGATCGTCTCCACCGGAACCTTGAAATCGGGTAACGAGGCGAGCAGCGCGGCGTCGTCCACCCGACGGGTCGCGGCATCGAGTTCGCGGATGGCCGTCGCGGTCACGGATGTGCCTGCGGCGCGAGCCAAACTCTCGAGGCGGTCCATGACATCGTCGGGCACATTGCGCAAATGCAGTGTTCGCCTACCCGCGAGCGTATGCAGTTGGCAAGGTCATCGCTAACAGATTGCTAGCGTCGCGGGACACCGGTACTAAGCCGGTCGATAGCCTCAGTAGCGTCCCTGGTCAACCCGTCGCGGACTCCGCTGCGCGTATGGGCGAAAGGAACGAACGCTCTCAGCAGCTGGGGCAGTTGGAGTATTGATGCAACCGACACGCTCGAATAGTTGTCGAACGACAAGTCCGCCACCTGCTCGATACGTGACACGCTCCACCGCAACGGATTTCCGGTTCCGCTGCGCTCGCAGACTTCAGCCAGCAACTCCCGAAGATCACGGTGGTCGAAGGGATTGCCGTCGAGCGATGCGAAGAACTCGTCGAACATCTCCGCCCCGTCCTGAGAATCCCAGTCGGGTTCCTCATACCCCGCACCTCCTTCCGGCAAGTATTGGATAAGCCAGCGCAGGAGCGGCAGGGCGCCCGGCCATCTCGACGGCTCCGGTCCGCGCAGCGACAGATCACGCTCAATGTCTTGCGAGATCCAGGCACGCGCCTCCGCCAGGGTCATGTCAACCCGGCTCAAGTCACCTTCAGCCAGCCCCTGCTCCGCATCACGGAGCACCGTATCGAGCGAATCCGGAAGCAGCGCGACGTCGCGGATGCTGTCGAAGCGATAGTGATCGAACAGCACCACGCACGTCAGGTCGAACTCGTTCGCCAGTCACACTCCGATCATCACCTCATCACGGTCACCCAGTACATGGGTCATCCGAACTGCGCCGCGT
>JBEVFK010000101.1:0-11692 GCA_040512325.1 Mycobacterium sp.
TGATGAAGCGTCTGGTCGATCTCAACCACGCGCAGAACATCAAGAGCGCCAAGCGCATGGTCGAGCGTCAGCGTCCCCAGGTGTGGGATGTCCTCGAAGAGGTCATCGCCGAGCACCCGGTGCTGCTGAACCGCGCACCCACGCTGCACCGTCTGGGTATCCAGGCCTTCGAACCGCAGCTGGTGGAGGGCAAGGCCATCCAGCTGCACCCGCTGGTCTGCGAGGCGTTCAACGCCGACTTCGACGGTGACCAGATGGCCGTGCACCTTCCGCTGAGTGCGGAGGCGCAGGCCGAGGCCCGCATCCTGATGCTGTCCTCGAACAACATCCTGTCTCCCGCGTCGGGCCGCCCGTTGGCCATGCCGCGTCTGGACATGGTGACCGGTCTGTACTTCCTGACCACCGAGATCCCGGGCGACACCGGACATTACGTTCCGGCGTCCACCGATCAGCCGGAGTCCGGCGTGTACAGCTCGCCGGCCGAGGCCATCATGGCGCTGGACCGCGGTGTGCTGAGTGTGCGTGCCCCGATCAAGGTGCGGCTGACGAAGTTGCGTCCGCCGCTCGAGCTCGAGGACGAACTGTTCGGCGATGCGGGCTGGCGCCCGGGCAATGCCTGGACCGCCTCCACCACGCTGGGTCGCGTGCTGTTCAACGAACTGCTGCCCGTCGGGTATCCGTTCGTCAACAAGCAGCAGCACAAGAAGGTCCAGGCCGCGATCATCAACGATCTGGCCGAGCGCTACCCGATGATCGTCGTGGCGCAGACCGTCGACAAGCTCAAGGACGCCGGCTTCCACTGGGCCACCCGTTCGGGTGTCACCGTGGCCATGTCCGACGTGCTGGTGCCGCCGCAGAAGCAGGAGATCCTCGACCGCTACGAAGGCGAAGCCGACGGGATCGAGAAGAAGTACCAGCGTGGCGCGCTGAACAAGAACGAGCGCAACGGTGAACTGGTCAAGATCTGGCAGAAGGCCACCGAAGAGGTCGGCCTGGCCATGGAGGCGCACTACCCCGAGGACAACCCGATCATCACGATCGTGAAGTCCGGCGCCACCGGCAACCTGACCCAGACCCGCACCCTGGCCGGCATGAAGGGCCTGGTGACCAACCCGAAGGGCGAGTTCATCCCGCGCCCCATCAAGTCCTCGTTCCGCGAGGGCCTGACGGTGCTGGAGTACTTCATCAACACCCACGGTGCCCGTAAGGGTCTGGCCGACACCGCCCTGCGCACCGCCGACTCGGGTTACCTGACCCGTCGTCTGGTGGACGTCAGCCAGGACGTCATCGTCCGCGAGCACGACTGCGGTACCGAACGCGGTATCACCGTCGTCATCGCCGAGAAGCTGGCCGACGGCTCGCTGGTCCGCGATGCGCATGTCGAGACCTCGGCATACGCCCGCACCCTGGCCACCGACGCGGTGGACGCCAGCGGCAACATCGTTGTCGCCCGCGGCCACGATCTCGGTGACCCGGCGATCGACGCACTGCTGGAAGCCGGCGTCACGCAGGTCAAGGTCCGTTCGGTGCTCACCTGCACCACCGGCACCGGCGTCTGCGCCACCTGCTACGGCCGTTCGATGGCCACCGGCAAGCTCGTCGACATCGGTGAGGCCGTCGGTATCGTCGCCGCACAGTCGATCGGTGAGCCCGGCACGCAGCTGACCATGCGTACCTTCCACCAGGGTGGCGTCGGCGACGACATCACCGGTGGTCTGCCCCGCGTGCAGGAGCTGTTCGAGGCGCGTATCCCGCGTGCTCGTGCGCCTATTGCCGATGTCACCGGACGGGTGCAGCTCGAGGAGAGCGACAAGTTCTACAAGATCACGATCATCCCGGATGACGGTGGTGAGGAAGTGGTCTACGAGAAGCTCTCCAAGCGGCAGCGTCTGCGTGTCTTCAAGCACGACGACGGTTCCGAGCGTCTGCTCTCCGATGGCGATCACGTGGTCGTCGGGCAGCAGCTCATGGAAGGTTCCGCCGACCCGCACGAGGTGCTTCGTGTGATGGGCCCGCGCGAGGTGCAGGTGCACCTCGTCAGCGAGGTCCAGGAGGTGTACCGCGCTCAGGGTGTGTCGATCCACGACAAGCACATCGAGGTGATCGTTCGGCAGATGCTGCGCCGCGTGACCATCATCGATTCGGGCGCCACCGAATTCCTGCCGGGCTCGTTGACCGAGCGCGCGGAGTTCGAGGCCGCCAACCGTCGGGTGGTCGCTGAGGGCAATGAGCCCGCAGCGGGTCGCCCGGTGCTGATGGGCATCACCAAGGCGTCGCTGGCCACCGATTCGTGGTTGTCGGCAGCGTCGTTCCAGGAGACCACGCGTGTCTTGACCGATGCGGCGATCAACTGCCGCAGCGACAAGCTGCAGGGTCTGAAGGAGAACGTGATCATCGGCAAGCTGATCCCGGCCGGTACCGGTATCAACCGCTACCGCAACATCCAGGTGCAGCCCACCGAAGAAGCCCGCGCTGCGGCGTACACGATCCCGTCCTACGAGGATCAGTACTACAGCCCGGACTTCGGCCAGGCGACCGGTGCTGCGGTGCCGCTGGACGATTACGGCTACTCCGACTACCGGTAGTCCGTTAGTCAGCTAGTCACGAGAGCGCCCCTGGGACTTCGGTCCTGGGGGCGCTTTCGTGTGCCGGGGCCGTCGCTTGGCCTCGCACCTGGCACCGCGACGGTTCACCTGGCGCCGCGACGCTCTTCACCTGGCACCGCGACGGGTGTGCGGTTTGCGACGGGACACGCTGAGGTGGGCGTAGCGGGACGCACACCCGTCGAGCGCCGTTGTCCGGCCGCATCGACGCTTGTGCGGTTTGCGACGGGACACGCTCAGGTGGGCGTAGCGGGATGCACACCCGTGACGGCTGTGGATAACGGAAGTCGCCAATGGGGCGGCGGCTGCCAGGGTCAGGGGATGGAGCCTTTCCTGGCGTCGGAGGCGTTGGCCGCCGGGGCGCTGACGTTCCGCGAGTTGAAGCGGTTCCACCGGCAACTCTTTCCAGGCGTCTGGGTGGACCGTTGCGCCGACTTGTCGATGCTCGGGTGGAGCAAGGCCGGGTGGATGTGGTCGCGGCGAACTGCGGTGCTCGCCGGCATGTCGGCCTCAGCAGCGTTGGGCGCCCAGTGGATCGACGCGGACACACCCGTCGAGCTGATTCACACCAACCGTCGGCCGCCGAGTGGGATCGTCGTGCACACCGACCGTCTGTTGGAGGGCGAGACACAGATCGCAAACGCCCTTCCCGTCACCACCGCTGCCCGGACCGCCTTCGATCTCGGTCGTCGGCTGACGCTCGAAGTCGGTGTAGAGCGCGTCGACGCGCTGATGAACGCCACAGACGTCAAGCTCGTCGACATCGAGGCCCTCGCGCGGCGTCACCCGCGAGCGAACGGCCTGGTGCAGCTCCGCGATACGCTGGCACTGGTCGACGGCGGAGCGGAGTCACTCTACGAGTCTCGAACCCGATTGTTGTTGGTACAGGCCGGATTTCCGCGACCAGAGACTCAGATTAAGGTGTTCGACGAGCAGGGTTTCCTCGTCGCACGCATCGATATGGGGTGGCGCGAGTATCGGGTGGGCGTCGACTTCGAAGGCGCACACCACTGGACTGAACCGCGGCAGTTCACCAAGGACGTCGACAGGTACGCCCGATTGCCGGAGCTGGGATGGAAGGACATTCGGCTCACCAGCGGTATCTTTCACAACAATCCGCAGCAGTTTCTGCGGCGGGTCAGTGATGGACTGATTGCCCGCGGCTGCCCGCGGACATGGTCGACGGTAGTGCAACCTACGGCGTCGGCAAGGCGTGTCTGGTCGTAAACCGCACACCCGGCGAGCGGCAGGGCGACGGGCTGTGCGTCCCGCTCGACGGCTGTGCATTCCACTACGCCAGCGAGGCGTGTCTGGTCGTAAACCGCACACCCGTCGAGGGGCAGGGCGACGGGCTGTGCGTCCCGCTCGACGGTTGTGCAACCCACGACGCCAGCAAGGCGTGTCTGGTCGTAAACCGCACACCCGTCGAGCGAGCCAGGCCTCACACCCGTCGAGCAGCCTGGGCCGAGCGGCCGTCAGGTCAGATAGATCTTGCGCAGCGTCTCGCTGACGGTCCACAACGTCTCGGCTCCCGCGGCCAGGCGCACCACATCGCCGGCACCGACCTCGAGAGTGGGGCTGCCATCGGCGAATTCGATTGTCGCCGCACCGGCCAACACGATGAACAGTTCTTCGACCTCGACATCGGTCATCACACCGGGCGTCATCTCCCAGATACCGACTTCGAGGCCGTCGAAGTCCGCCAGCGCCAGCGTCCCGGTCTTCGCGCCGTCTTTCACCGCGGGGTCGGCGGGCACGTATTGCCGGGTGAGGTCCGCGGTGGCGGCGTGGACGGCGGTATTGGGCTCCATGCCGCTTACCTTCTCACCGCCGGTGAGCGTGCGCTGTCACCGTGTTGGGGCGGCGTGTCGTGCTATTACGGACCTTGAACGACTGTGGCGTAAGTGTAATACTGCGGCTATGCCGGATACGCATGTCGTCACCAATCAGGCGCCGCCGCTGGAGAACCACAACCCCGCGACCTCGCCGGTCCTCATCGAAGCGCTGATCCGCGAAGGCGGGGAATGGGGGCTCGACGAGGTCACCGACCTCGGAGCGCGTTCGGGCGGCCGGCAGGCCCAACGCTGGGGCGAGCTCGCCGACCGCAACCAGCCGGTGCTGCGCACCCACGATCGCTACGGCCACCGCATCGACGAGGTCGAGTACGACCCCGCCTACCACGAGCTGATGACGGTCGCCGTCGGCAACGGCCTGCACGCCGCGCCCTGGGCCGACGACCGGGTGGGCGCCCACGTGGTGCGGGCCGCGAAGAACTCGGTGTGGACGCCCGAGCCGGGGCATCTGTGTCCGATCTCGATGACGTATGCGGTGGTACCGGCACTGCGGGCCAATCCCGAGCTGGCGTCGATCTACGAGCCGCTGCTGGCCAGCCGGCACTACGACCCCGAGCTGACAGTGCCCGCCACCAAAGCCGGCCTCACCGCCGGTATGTCGATGACCGAGAAACAGGGCGGCTCCGACGTCCGCGCGGGCACCACCGAGGCCACCCCCAACGCCGACGGCACGTACGCCCTCACCGGGCACAAGTGGTTCACCTCGGCGCCCATGTCGGACATCTTCCTGGTGCTGGCGCAGGCCCCCGGCGGGTTGTCGTGCTTCTTCCTGCCGCGGGGCCTGCCCGACGGCAGCCGCAACCGCATGTACCTGCAGCGACTCAAGGACAAGCTCGGCAACCACGCCAACGCCTCCAGTGAGGTCGAGTACGACGGCGCCACCGCCTGGCTGGTCGGCGACGAAGGCCGAGGGGTGGCGACCATCATCGAGATGGTCAACCTCACCCGTCTCGACTGCACGCTGGGCAGCGCCACCAGCATGCGTACCGGCCTGACCCGGGCGATGCACCACGCACAGCACCGAAAAGCCTTCGGCGAGTACCTGATCGACCAACCGCTCATGCGCAATGTGCTGGCCGATCTGGCGGTGGAAGCCGAAGCCGCGACCATCGTGGCGATGCGGATGGCCGGGGCCACGGACAAGGCGGTGCGCGGCGATCAGCGCGAGACACTGCTGCGCCGGATCGGTTTGGCAGCCAGCAAGTACTGGGTGTGCAAACGCGCGACCGGGCACGCCGCCGAGGCGATGGAGTGTTTCGGCGGCAATGGCTATGTCGAAGAGTCCGGCATGCCGCGGCTGTACCGCGAAGCACCGCTGATGGGCATCTGGGAAGGATCCGGCAACGTCAGTGCATTGGATACGTTGCGCGCCATGGCAACTCGACCCGAGTGCGTCGAGGTGCTGTTCGACGAGCTCGCGTTGACGGCGGGCCAGGACGCCCGGCTCGATGCCCACCGCGAGCAGCTGCGACCCCAGCTGGACGATCTGAGCACCATCCAGTACCGCGGCCGCAAGATCGCCGAGGACATCTGCCTGGCGCTGCAGGGCTCGCTGCTGGTGCGGCACGGGCACCCGGCGGTGGCCGAGGCGTTCCTGGCCACCCGGATGGACCGCCGCTGGGGCGGTGCCTACGGCACCCTGCCGACGGGCCTGGATCTGGCGCCGATCCTGGAACGTGCGACGGTGAAGGGATGACACACGCCATCAGGCCGGTCGACTTCGACAACCTCAAGACCATGACCTACGAGGTCACCGGGCGGATTGCCCGGATCACGTTCAACCGGCCCGAGAAGGGCAACGCGATTGTCGCCGATACGCCGCTGGAACTCTCGGCGCTGGTGGAGCGGGCCGACCTCGATCCCCGTGTGCACGTCATGCTGATTTCCGGTCGGGGAGAGGGTTTTTGCTCCGGTTTCGACCTGTCGGCCTACGCCGAGGGGTCATCGTCGGCCGGCGGCGGCAACCCGTACCGGGACACGGTGCTCTCCGGCAAGACCCAGGCGATCAATCATCTGCCCGATCAACCGTGGGATCCGATGATCGACTACCAGATGATGAGCCGGTTCGTGCGCGGCTTCTCCAGCCTCATGCGCGCCGACAAACCGACCGTGGTCAAGATCCACGGCTACTGCGTGGCGGGCGGTACCGACATCGCCCTGCACGCCGACCAGATCATCACCGCCACCGACGCCAAGATCGGTTATCCACCCATGCGCGTGTGGGGCGTGCCCGCCGCCGGCCTGTGGGCACACCGCCTCGGTGACCAGCGGGCCAAGCGACTGCTGTTCACCGGTGACTGCATCAGCGGCGCCCAGGCCGCCGACTGGGGACTGGCCGTCGAAGCCGCACCGCCGGAAGATCTCGACGAACGTACCGAACGGCTGCTCGAGCGTATCGCGGCGATGCCCGTCAACCAGCTCATCATGGCCAAGCTGGCACTCAATACCGCACTGCTGCAACAAGGTATCGCCACCAGCCAGATGGTGAGCACGATCTTCGACGGCGTGGCCCGGCACACCCCGGAGGGCCACGGCTTCGTCGCCGAGGCCCGCGAGCACGGATTCCGGGAGGCAGTGCGACACCGCGACGAACCACTCGGTGACCACGGACGTCGAACCTCCGGCGTATGAGCACGCTGACAGCGCGTTCGGTGGTGCTCTCGGTACTGCTGGGCGCCCACCCGGCCTGGGCCACCACCGCCGAACTGATTCGGCTGACCGCCGACTTCGGTATCAACGACAATGCGCTGCGGGTGGCATTGACGCGCATGGTCGCCGCGGGGGACCTGATCCGGTCAGCCGATGGCTACCGGCTCTCGGACCGGCTGTCGGCGCGGCAGCGGCGTCAGGACGACGCGCTGGCGCCGCGGGTGCGCAACTGGGACGGTGCGTGGACCACGTTGGTGATCACCACCGTCGGCGTCGACGCCAGACTCCGAGCGTCTCTGCGAAAGGCATTGCAGGAAAATCGGTTCGGTGAGCTCCGTGAGGGAGTGTGGTTGCGACCGGACAACTTGGAGGTCGACCTGGCCGAGGAGATCGCCGGCCGGGTCCGGGTACTGCGTAGCCACGACGACCATCCTGCCGAGTTGGCCGGGATGCTCTGGGATCTTCCGGGCTGGGCAGCGACGGGCAGCGGTCTGCTCGACGAGATGGGCGCCGCCGACGGGGTGCCAGGACGGTTCGTCGCCGCGGCGGGCATGGTGCGGCACCTGCTGGCCGACCCGCTGTTGCCGGCGGAGCTGTTGCCGGCAGGCTGGCCGGGCGACGAATTGCGATCAGCGTACGAGGAATTCGCGGCCGAGCTGAGCGGCCGTCGGGACCGGATCGGAGTGCAGGCATGAGTGGCGGAGTTCGTATCGAGCGCAGTGGCCCGGTGACGACGGTGATCATGGATCGGCCGCAGGCCCGCAATGCGGTCAACGGTCCGGCGGCGGCGGAGCTCTACGCCGCGTTCGAGGAGTTCGACCGCGACGAGACGGCCTCGGTGGCGGTGCTGTGGGGCGATAACGGGACCTTCTGCGCCGGAGCGGATCTCAAGGCGTTCGGCACACCGGACGCCAACCCCGTGCACCGGAGCGGGCCGGGGCCGATGGGGCCCACGCGAATGGTGTTGTCCAAACCGGTGATTGCGGCCGTCAGCGGGTACGCGGTGGCAGGCGGGCTCGAGCTCGCCCTGTGGTGTGATCTGCGGGTCGCCGAGGAAGACGCCACCTTCGGGGTGTTCTGCCGGCGCTGGGGTGTCCCGCTGATCGACGGCGGTACCGTGCGATTGCCCCGGTTGATCGGGCACAGCCGGGCCATGGACCTGATTCTCACCGGTCGGGCCGTCGACGCCCAGGAGGCGTTGCAGATCGGACTGGCCAACCGCGTCGTGCCCACCGGGCAGGCACGGCAGAAGGCCGAGGAACTGGCGGCCGACCTGGCCGCCTTACCGCAGCAGTGTCTGCGGGCCGACCGGCTCTCGGCGCTGCACCAGTGGGGTGAATCCGAACCGGCCGCCATGGCCGTCGAGTTCGGCAGCATGTCGCGCGTCAAGCATGAATCGCTTTCTGGGGCACAGAGATTCGCCGGGGGAGCGGGCCGTCACGGCGCCGGCGAGTGAGCGGTCAGCCCTTCTCGATCTTGTTACCCGAGCCCAGGTTGTCCACCTTGGGATCGCCGTCTCTGTACGAGACGGTGTTGTTGATGCCGACCACCGACAAGTCGTTGTCGATCTTGTCGAAGGTGATGCGGTTGTCGGCGCCGCCGACATTGACCGACGCGCACGTCCCGGTAACGGTCAGGGTGTTGTTCGAGCCGCCGACATTCAGCGATTTCCCATCGGCGCAATCGATTTCGGCCTTGGTGCCGAACGAGCCGTAGTTGATGGTGTTGCCCACCTCGACCTGCGCGCCGGACGAACCGGCGGTGACGGTGGGATTGGTGGTGTCCGAACTCTCCGAACCGCAGCCCGTCAATCCGATGGCGCCCGCCGCGGCGGCAGCGAGCAAGATCGACCAACGCATGAAATGTCTCGATTCGTGTGGATCAGGCGGGAACGCGGGCGATGCGGTTGGTCATGCCCAACTCTCGGCCGCGGTCGATGATCGCCGGCGCGCCCGTCTTGAAGTACGCGGTCTGCTCGAAGCCGTAGACGGTGATGTCGTTGACCACGTTGTCGGCGATCACGGTGTTGTAGGACCCCTGGATGGTCACCGCCCAGCAACTGCCCAGTGCGGTGATGATGTTGTTGGAGCCGTTGACCAGCAGCAGCGAATCATTACAGTCGACGGTCTGGACGAGACCGATCGACGTGATGTGGGTGTCGCCGTTCTTGGCCGCGGCCGTCGGCGCCCCTGCGATCAGAGCGGCCCCCAGAACCATGCAGCCCAGAGCTGCAGACGTCCGTCTCACGGTGATCCCCTCGCCACGCTCGTATGTGCGTCTGAGACTACGGGTCACGTGCCCGTCGTTGGAGAAGTTCTTACCACTTCCGATCACAGTGGTCGGTCAGGTCGCCCTGGCTTCTTGCGATCAGTACGGTAATGGGCGGTGAAAACGTTCGTTCTAGTGATGGCAGTCGCCGCCGGCATGGCGGTGACCGGGTGCTCGCATACCGTCGGAGGGTCGGCGCAGCGCGCCGATTTCCAAGCCGACGAATCGGGCCGCAACTTCGGCTACATCGACAACAGCTGCGGCAGGCTGACCGACTCCACCGTCCAGGCCACCATCGAAGCCGATGAGGTGGTGCGGCCGTACAGCGGCGCGGTCTGCCAGTACGTCCTCAGCCGGAAGAACGCCACCATCGACGCCACCTTCTCCTGGTTCGACACCGGCACCCTGGACCGCGAACGATCTCTGGCCGCGGCGCGTGGCGCGCAGGTCAGTGAGACCGTGGTGCAGCGTTACCCCACCTTCCTGGCTCGCAGCTCCAGCACCGGCATTTCGTGTGCGGCCACCACCTCGGCGAACCCGGGTGTGCTGACCTGGTGGGTGCAGTTCCGCGATGAGTTGGACGGCGATCCGTGCGTAGAGGCCAAGAACCTGCTGGCCGCCACGCTGTCCTCGGAGATGTGATGCCGGTTCGACTTCTGTGGACAGCCGCGCTGGCCGTCCTCCTCGTCGGGTGCGGCGCGCCGGCAGAGCCGGCAGCGACGTCGGTGGCACCGCCGCCGGGAGGCTTCCGCAGCGGTGAATGCAACCTCGTCACCGACGAGGAGATCGAGGAGGCCGCGGGCACCGCGATCTTCCGCAAGGTGGTCGACGGGGACGCGGGCTGCTTCTGGCAGGAGGACACCATGCTGGGTTCCGTGGGGGCCGGCATGGGGATCTCGACGTGGTGGTACCGCGGCAGCGACCTCGACGTCGAGCGCCGCCTCGAACAAGAGGCCGGCCGCACCATCACCGAGCTCGAGATGTCGGGCAACCAGGGTTTCAAGGCCGCCGACACCAACGCCTGCAGCATCTACATCGACAAAGGCGACGACGTGATCGCCTGGTCCATCCAGACACTGAACCCGGCCAGCCTCCCGGATCTGTGCGAGATCACCGAAGAACTGGCGCAGCTGTCCCAGGACCGGGTCAACTAGAGTTCTTCTCCTGACCGAACCGGTCAGGACACGAGAGGCATTTCATGGCAACCCGGCCCGGCCCGTCTTCGACGAGCGCTCGGCCACGCGCTGGTGCGCGGACCGCGAAGCTGAGCCGCGAGATCATCGTCAACGCCGCCCTGAGCTTCCTGGACCGGGAAGGCTGGGATGCGCTGACGATCAACGCGCTGGCCAATCATCTCGGTACCAAGGGCCCGTCGTTGTACAACCACGTCGACAGCCTCGAAGACCTGCGGCGCACGGTGCGCATGCGCGTCATCGGCGACATCATCGGCATGCTCAACACCGTCGGCGACGGCCGGGTCCGCGAGGATGCGGTGCTGGTGATGGCCGGTGCCTACCGCAGCTACGCCCATCACCATCCCGGGCGGTACTCGGCGTTCACCCGGATGCCGTTCGGTGGTGACGACCCCGAGTATTCGGCGGCCACCAAAGAAGCGGCCGCGCCGGTGATCAGCGTCCTGGAGTCCTACGGCCTACGGGACCTGGAGGCCTACTACGCCGCCCTGGAGTTCTGGTCGGCGCTGCACGGATTCGTCCTGTTGGAAATGACCGGAGTCATGGACGACGTCGACGCCGATGCCGTCTTCTCCGACATGGTGCTGCGTCTGACGACGGGGCTGGAGCGACGTGGCTGAGCAGGTGTTGAGCCACGGTATTCTGACCTGCAGGAAGTGTCTGCGATCGCCGGGCCCGGCCTAAACTTCGGTGGTGTTCTCGGCGGTTTTGTCGGCATGGCCGCCCCTGGTATCGTGGTAGCTCGTGCCTGGCCCAGAAAGGGCGCATGCGGCCGCAAGGTTGGATCAGCGTGCGCGCACGCCGGGCCAATTTGCATGTCTGCAGGCATCGAGACGGCAGCCGACGATCGATATCGGATGACCTGATCGGTGTCCAGCGCATGCGACACGCCCGGTCGCGGGGTAAGCGACTGGGGCGTAACTGCAGTACAGAGACTTGAAGCACCGCCGAAGTACCAAAAACGCAACACTGCACCAAATAGGAAGCCGGTAAATGCCAACCATTCAGCAGCTGGTCCGCAAGGGTCGCCGCGACAAGATCGCCAAGGTCAAGACCGCGGCCCTCAAGGGCAGCCCGCAGCGCCGCGGCGTGTGCACCCGCGTGTACACCACCACCCCGAAGAAGC
>JBEVFK010000102.1:0-16738 GCA_040512325.1 Mycobacterium sp.
GTTGCGGGAACTGCGTCTCGGCGAGTACGACGTTCTGATCGGCATCAACCTGCTCCGCGAGGGTCTCGACCTGCCCGAGGTGTCGTTGGTGTCCATCCTGGACGCCGACAAAGAGGGGTTCCTGCGGTCGGCCCGCAGCCTCATCCAGACCATCGGTCGTGCTGCCCGCACCGTCTCCGGCGAAGTCCACATGTACGCCGACAAGATCACCGATTCGATGCGGCAAGCCATCGACGAGACCGATCGTCGGCGCGCGAAGCAGGTGGCCTACAACGAGGCACACGGGGTGGACCCCCAGCCGCTGCGCAAGAAGATCAACGACATCCTCGACCAGGTGTACCGCGAGGCGGACGACACCGACGCGACCGTGGAGGTCGGGGGATCGGGCCGTAACTCGTCGCGCGGGCGGCGGGCGCAGGGTGAGCCGGGCCGGGCGGTCAGTGCCGGAGTGTTCGAGGGCCGCGATACCGCGAACATGCCGCGGGCCGAGCTCGCCGACCTCATCAAGGACATGACCGCTCAGATGATGACGGCAGCACGTGATCTGAAGTTCGAACTCGCGGGCCGGATCCGCGACGAGATCGCCGACCTGAAGAAAGAACTGCGCGGCATGGATGCTGCCGGCCTGAAGTGACGCCGGGTCCTGCGATCCCTTGATCTCAACTGCGGTTGAGCTCGTACGGTGAGTCCGTGACGCACACCGAGAGGCCGCCCGAAATGGTTGGCGGCGGAACCTGGCGCGGTCTCCTCGGTCCCAAGTATCTAGGCACGTCGACGGTGCTCGCCGGCGGCGTCTTGCTCTACGCCACCAACGAGTTCATCACCATCAGCCTGTTGCCCAGCGCCGTCGCCGATATCGGCGGACAACGGTTTTATGCCTGGGTCACCACGGTGTACCTGGTGGCGTCCGTGGTGTCGGCCACCACGGTGAACCCGATGGTGGTTCGGGTGGGACCACGTTGGTCCTATCTGGGGGCGCTGGCGGTCTTCGCCGCAGGGACCTCGGCGTGCATGGCGGCACCGAGCATGGAGGTGCTGCTGATCGGCCGCACCGTGCAGGGCCTGGGTGGCGGTGTCTTGGCGGGCCTGGGGTACGCGGTGATCAATGCGGCACTCCCGCCGAATCTGTGGACCAAGGCCTCAGCCCTGGTGTCGGCGATGTGGGGTGTCGGCACGCTCCTCGGGCCGGCCGCGGGTGGCCTGTTTGCGCAGTTCGGCATGTGGCGCTGGGCATTTGGTGTGCTGGTTGTGGCGACGGCGGCCATGGCATTGCTGGTGCCGGTCGCCTTGCCGGGCCGCGACAAAGCCAACAGTGCCAATCCCGCGCCGTTTCGAATCCCGATCTGGTCGCTGCTGTTGCTGGGCGCCGCGGCGCTGTCGGTCAGTGTTGCCGGGATTCCGCGCAATGCCATCCTGACGGCGCTGCTCCTGGCGGTCGGTGGGACGCTCGTCGTGGTATTTCTGATTGTCGATCGGCGCGCGTCGGTCGCGGTGTTGCCGGCCAGTGCATTTCGGCCCGGCCCGCTCAAATGGATGTATCTGACGCTCGGGTTGCTGATGGCCGCGACCATGGTCGACATGTATGTGCCGCTGTTCGGTCAGCGGCTCGCTCATCTGGTGCCGGTGGCGGCCGGCTTTCTGGGGGTTGCGCTGTCCGTGGGGTGGACCTTCGGAGAGATCGCCAGCGCATCGCTGCAGAAGGCGTCGACGACAGTCCGCGTCGTCACGGGGGCCCCACTGGTGATGGCGGTGGGCCTCGGTCTGGCCGCTGCCACCCAGTTCGACGACGCGCCGGTGGCGCTGGTCGCGGTGTGGGTGGTGGCCTTGATGGTCACCGGCGCGGGAATCGGGATGGCGTGGCCACACCTGTCGGCGTGGGTGATGGGCGGCGTCAGCGATCCCGGTGAAGGCGGCGCGGCCGCCGCGGCGATCAACACCGTGCAGTTGATCTGCGGGGCGTTCGGGGCCGGCCTGGCCGGGGTGGTCGTCAACCTGACCGATCGCGGTGACGCCACCGCCGCACGGTGGCTCTTCGGTTCGTTCGCCATCCTGGCGGTGGTCGGCGTGGTCTTGTCCAGCCGCGCCAGTCGCGGGCGGCGCTGAGGTTGTCTACTCGGCGATTTCGTCGAGCTGCCGTAATGCCGTCACACCCTTGATCTGCGCCAGCAGCGTGGTCGCCTGCAAGATGCCCGATCCGGTCAGCGTCATCGTCACGCCCACCTGACCGGCGGTATCCATCGAAGATTCGGAGGGCTGGTCGCCGCTCAGTTCGGTGAGCTGCCAGTGGTGCCGGTCGCAGAGCTGCAGAACCTGTCGCATCACACCGAGGTTGTCGATGTAGGTCAGGTGCAGCTGGACGGTGCCGCGCAGGCGGGCATTGAGCCGCCGAGCCACCGGGGCGAAGCCGAGCACGATGACGAAATGCAGTGCGGTCACCGTGACAGCCAGCAGCATCAGGCCTGCGCCCGCCGCCATCCCGATCGCGGCGCTTTCCCACACCGCGGCCGCGGTGGTCAGACCGTGGACGGCTCCACGGCGGGTGATGATCAGCCCGGCGCCGAGAAAGCCGATGCCAGAGACGATTTGGGCCGCGACGCGCGACGGGTCCACCTCGACGGTGCCTTCGGCGAGCACATCGTGGAAGCCGTACTTGCTCACCAGCAGGATCAAGGCCGCGGACGTTCCGACGATCGCCTGGGTACGCAGTCCGGCGCTCTTGCCCTGGATCTCGCGTTCCAGGCCGATCAGCGCGGTGAGAGTGAAGGCCACCAGCAGCTCGATGATCTGCCGCATGCCCTGACCCGGGCCGCCGAACAGCGGTGGGTCCGCCAGCAATAGTTCCATCGACACAAGCTAGCCCGGCGTGCGGCGTAGTTAGCCGGCGCCGCGCGGTCCACCCACCTGCTGCAATCACGACGATTCAAACGGTGGGCAGGTTGCGTCCGCCCTGGCACTGTTTGTCGCAGTGCGGGTGTGGCTGAGTGGCTAGGCACCGGCCTGCAAAGCCGTTTACACGGGTTCGAATCCCGTCATCCGCTCGGAAATCGCCGCCGGTCAGAGTCGCAGATTGCGGCTCTGACCGGCGGCATTCGTGTGGCTCGTCGCGCCACGGTCCCAAGTGAGCAACCGACATCCTCGAGGCGGCGGGTTGCTCGTCCGGCGCACTGTGCCGATCCGCCCACGTCGCCTCGTCTGGACTCGATCCAGGTCAGCGTGCTTATCGGAGCCTGTGGTGGTGGCACGAACTATCCACTTAACGTAGCCAGCTACTTTCTTCCGCTAGTTTTCGTGCGGCCTCCGGCGCAGATCGGCGCGTTGAACCTCTCTGCTGAAAACCTCGCTGAGCTGCATTTCTTCAAACTGTTGACGCTCAGCGCGACGGAGAGGACACTGAACGAATGGCTGACTTGAGCGAACAGGCGGCGCTGCAACAACTCGAAGAGCGGTTATCCAACGCCTATACGGAAATACCGCAAGAACGGGTCGTCTCCGCGATCCACTCGGCGTACCGAGAATTCGACGCAGTTCCCATCCGAGACTTTGTTGCGCTGTTCGTCGAACGGCGCGCACGTGTGGAACTCGGCAACTTGTAGCGGTTCGATTTGCCGTAAATCGGTTGTGCCGCACGGAGGTCTGTGGAACCTTCGGCCGCATGATCGACGTCGACACGTTCGTGGCCGACGGCTACGTCAAGATCGAGCAGGCAGCACCTCGGACCGTGGCCGATGCGGCAAGGGTCGTGCTGTGGAGGCAGCTGGGCCTGTCTCCGGATGAGCCCGACGGCTGGTCGGAACCGGTGCGGTGGACAGCTGACCTGACCGGTGCGGGCCCCTTCGGTGAAATAGTCCGGAGCGCGAAACTCGCTGCGGCGCTGGACCAGATCTGCGGTGTCGGTGGCTGGTTGCCGCGAGGTTCGCTCGGCAACATTCCGGTGCGGTTCCCACTCCCTTCGGTGCTCGACGACCGGGGTTGGCATATCGACGCGAATACCCGGCAGGGCGATGGGTCATGGTCGGTCAGCGGCCGACCGCAGACCCTGCTCCTGCTGACCCTGCTCTCTGAGGTGGGAATCGATGATGCGCCGACACGGATCCGGGCGGGGTCCCATCACGACGTCGCCCGGGTTCTCGACGCCGAACCGTTGGATCCGATGGCAGCAGGCCCGGTAGTGGCTGAGGCGAGCGCGGGCCGCCCGATTGCCCACGCGACCGGAGCGCCAGGTGATATGTACCTGGTCCACCCGTTCACGGTGCATGCCGCCGACGAACATCGGGGCGCCACACCACGATTCATGGCCCAGGGGCCCATCATGTTGACCGCACCACTCGCACCCGACACATCCGGCCCCCTCGGTCGAGTCTTCTAGGACGCCACCACGCTCGTCAGCCCGCGCAGCAGGACAGCGAGACCCCACTCGAAGGCGTCGTCGGCCCGGGTCGGCTTGGGGGCGCCGGTAGCCAGCGCGGCAGCCAGGGCCGGTCCGACGTCGGCGCCGGCTTTCCACGGCTCGTCCGGGGCGGCCAGGTCGAGCGCGGAACCGAGAACGAAGCTGTCCATCAGAGTGATGGCACGGAGCGTATCTGCGGCATCAAATCCGGCGTGGCTCAAGGTGTTTGCCACCGCGTTGTACATCACGAAGGCCTGAGTGCTGTTGACGGCGTGGATCGTCAGCAGCGGGATGAGCCGTGGGTAACGGGCGAAGCTGCGACGGTAGGACCGCATGATGTCGGCCACCGTCTCCACCCAGTTACGGTCGGCGTCGTCGCGGGGGAGTTCCACATCGGACATCGCCAGCTCCCGCAACAGTTCGACAATCTGCTCGCGCCCAGAGACGTGGTTGTACAGCGACGAGGGACTGACGCCGAGCCGGCGGGCGAGTTCGGGAATGGTGAAGCCGCCGGTGGCATTCACCAGATCCAAGGCCACGCTCGCGATGCGGTCGGTTGACAGCAACGGCACCGGTGGTCGCCCCATGATTCCTCCTCTTGCGAAGACGAGTGGCACCCATCACACTAAACGAAAGTCATTCGTTTTAGGAGTGGGATGCACATCCTGACGGCCGCGGCGCCCGAGCCGCTGTCCCGGTCGACCCCCTCGCAACGTCCGCCGGTGCGGGTGGCGCTCATCCAGCACCGGTGGCGCGAAGACGTCGCAGAGCTGGAGAAAGTGCTGCGTGACGGCATCGACCGCGCCGCAGGAGCCGGCGCCCGGGTGGTGTTCCTCCCCGAGATCACAAGGCTGCGCTACCCGGCTGACGTCCCGGCCGGCCCCAACCCGGGAGCCCGGGCCGAGCCGCTGGAAGGTGGACCCACCTTCGAGTTCGCCGCCGAGGCAGCGCGCGCCAACGGGATCTTCGTGCACGCGTCGCTCTACGAACACGCCCAGGGCGACGACGGGCTGGGCTACAACACCGCGATTCTGGTCTCGCCGACCGGCGAGCTGGTGGGGCGCACCCGCAAATTGCACATCCCGATCTCGGCGGGCTACTACGAGGACACGTACTTTCGTCCCGGTCCGGGCGATGCCGACCCTTACCCGGTGTACGCACCTGAGGGCTTGGGCGCCCGTATCGGCATGCCGACCTGCTGGGACGAATGGTTCCCGGAGGTCGCCCGCAGTTATTCGCTCGGCGGAGCCGAAATCGTGGTCTATCCCACCGCCATCGGCTCCGAGCCCAAGTTCCCGGCGTTCGACACCCAACCGCTGTGGCAACAGGTCATCGTCGCCAATGGCATCAACAGCGGCCTGTTCATGGTGGTGCCGAACCGCACCGGCGACGAGGGTGCGCTGTCGTTCTACGGCTCGTCGTTCATCTCTGATCCGTACGGCCGGGTGCTGGTGCAGGCACCCCGCGACGAGGAGGCCATTCTGGTCGCCGATCTCGATCTCGACCAGCGGCGGGACTGGCTGGAACTGTTCCCGTTCCTGCTGACCCGCCGGCCCGACACCTATGAGGAGCTCACTGTGCCCGTCGACGTCGCCCACCCCTACGGTGCCGGTCATGCCGCAACGGCGGTAGTCAAATGACCGCAACACTTTTCACCGGCGGCATCATCTGGACCGGCCCCGACGGGGACACCGACGCCTTGCTGATCGCCGACGGGGTGGTGCAGGCCGTCGGCGATCGGGCGCGAGCGCTGGCCGGCGACGCCGACGTCGTCGACTTGGCCGGTGGTTTTCTGATGCCGTCGTTCGGCGACGGACACGCCCATCCGCTCTACGGCGGGCTGGAGGCTGCGGGTCCGCTGGTGCGGCCGTGCCAGTCTGTCGACGAAATCGTGGAGACGGTACGACAATTCGCTGCGCAACACCCTGAACCGGAATGGATCGTGGGCGCGTCCTACGATTCGAGCCTGGCGCCGGACGGGCTGTTCGACGCCCGCTGGCTCGATGCTGCCGTCCCGGACCGTCCAGTGTTGTTGCGGGCGTGGGACTACCACACGATGTGGTGCAACTCCGTGGCATTGGAGCGGGCGGGTATCACCGCGGACACCCCGGACCCGGTGATGGGTGAGATTCCGCATCGCGCAGACGGTTCGGTGCTGGGCACGCTGCGGGAGTGGGGGGCCACCGACCTGGTGATGGCGGTGGCGCCGCCGCGTGACGAGGACGTCCGGGTGGCGGCGTTGATCACCGCCGCCGACTATTACGCCGCGCGGGGCGTGACCTGGGTGCAGGACGCCTGGGTGGAACCGGCCGATGTCGACACCTACATCGAAGCAGCCCGCCGTGGCGCGCTCGGGGTCCGGTTCAACCTCGCGCTGTACGCCGATCCACGCCATTTTGATTCGCAGATCGAGCTTTTCGCCGAGTCGCGACGCCGCGTCGAAGAGCTCGCGTCGCCGTTTCTGACGTGTCAGACGGTGAAGTTCTTCGCCGACGGTGTGGTCGAGAACGAGACCGGTGCACTCCTGCAGCCGTACTGCTCGGGTCTGCACAGCCACGGAATGAGCGTCTGGCAGGACGATTCGCTGGCCGAGGCGGCCCGCCGGGTGGACGACCTGGGCTTGCAGATCCACATCCATGCCATCGGCGATGCGGCAGCGCGGCAGGCACTCGACGCCATCGAGCACGTGATCCAGCGCAACGGGCCCCGAGACCGCCGACCGGTGATCGCCCATGCGCAACTGGTCGACGGCGCCGACATCGGCCGGTTCGCCGAGTTGGGCGTCATCCCCAACATGCAGCCGCTGTGGGCGCAGCTGGATGCGTTGATGACAGAACTGACCGTCCCGCGGCTCGGCGCCGAGCGGGCCGACAAGCAGTATCAGATGAACACCATCGCGGCCTCGGGTGCGCGTCTGGCGTTCGGTTCGGACTGGCCGGTGTCCTCAGGGGCGCCGCTGGATGGCATCGCCATCGCAGTCTCGCGGCAGACAACCGAGGGTGAGCCGCAGGGCGGCTGGACCGCTCACGAGATCCTGCCGATCGAGCGGGCACTTGTGGCCGGCACCGCCGGGGTGGCGTATCAGGCGTTTGCCGAAGCGAGCTGGGGTGGCATCGAACCCGGTGCGAGCGCCGATCTGGTGTGGCTGGATCGAGACCCCCGCACCACGGAACCATTGCAAATTCCCGCAATTCGGGTGCTGCGGACGTACTTGCGGAGCAAGATCGTTTTCTCAACGGTCAAGTGAAGGGACCCTCGATGTCATCACCTGCGCCGGCCAATTCCGCGGCCGGCCAACCCCTACCGAGCGAGCACGAAGGGCACCTCAAGCGCGCCCTCGGCGTCCCGTCGCTCGTGCTGTTCGGTCTGGTGTACATGGTGCCGCTCACCGTGTTCACCACCTACGGCATCGTCACGGTGGAGTCCGGCGGCCGAGTCCCGCTGGCGTACGTGGTGACGCTGGCAGCAATGATCTTCACCGCGCGCTCGTATGCACGGATGGCGGCGGCCTTCCCTGTCGCCGGGTCGGCGTATGCCTACACGCAGAAGACCTTCGGAGCGCCGGTCGGATTCCTCGCGGGCTGGTCGCTGCTGTTGGACTACCTGTTCCTGCCGATGCTCAACTACATGGTGATCGGGCTGTACCTGAACGCCGCGGTGCCGTCCATTCCGACCTGGGTCATCATCGTCGTCACGATCGTGATCGTCACGGTGCTCAACATCGTCGGCATCGTGTCGGTGGCCCGCGCCAACGTGGTGATCATCGCGGTCCAGGCCATCTTCATCGTAGTGTTCCTGGTCATGTCCGTTGCGGCCATCTCCGGTTCGGGCACCGTGGACGTCATGGCGCCGTTCACCGGCGACGGCACTGCCGGCGGCATGGCCCCGGTGCTCGCGGGCGCGGCAATACTGTGCCTGTCATTCCTCGGATTCGACGCCGTGTCAACACTTTCCGAGGAGGCCAAGGACGCCAAACGTGATGTGCCCAGGGCCATCATGCTGGCCACCCTCATCTGTGGCGTGCTGTTCATCATCCTGGCCTACGCGTCGCAGTTGGTGTTCCCGTCCAACGCGTTCGAGGACGTCGACTCGGGATCGCTGGATGTCATGACGTCCGCCGGCGGTGCCTTCCTGGCGGCGTTCTTCACTGCCGCCTACGTCGCGGGCGCCACCGGATCGGCGCTCACGTCCCAGGCGTCGGTGGCCCGCATCCTGTTTGCCATGGGCCGCGACGGCGTGCTGCCGCGCAAGGTGTTCGGCCACGTCTCGGTGAAGTTCAGTACCCCGACGTGGGCCATCCTCGTGGTCTCGGTGATCTCGTTGCTGGCTGTCGTGATCGATCTCGCCACCCTGGCGTCGGTGGTGAGTTTCGGTGCCCTGGTTGCTTTCTCGGCCGTCAATTTGACAGTTATCAAGCACTACTTCGTCGATGCGGGCGAGAAGAATGTGCTCAACAATCTGGTGTTGCCCGTCATCGGGTTTGCTCTCACGGTGTGGCTGTGGACCAGTCTGTCCGGCACCGCACTGACCATCGGCCTGATCTGGCTGGCTGCGGGATTCCTGTGGCTGCTCATCGTCACCCGGGGATTTCAGCGGCCCACTCCGGTGCTCGACATGGCGGAGTAAACAGCCCACAGAACCTCCACACGGCGCGGCAGTCGACTCTTCGACTGCCGCGCCGCGTGCTGTCAGCGCTGGCACCCCGGCCGCGCCGGTGCTAAATGGCTAACGTGTATTTACCCCGCGTCAATTTATGGGTTCGTCGATCACCCCCGCCTCAGTACGCGCGACACGCCGAAACTCCACGGATGTAATTCCGTTCAACAGGCAAAATGCGGAAAAGCGCTGGTGCCCGGTCACCGAAGTGCCTCTCCTTGGCAACGGTTGTGTAACCCCCGATTTGTCGGACCGGCAAAGACATCCGAGATGGATACGTTCTGCTGCGAACACCGCCCTAAAGAGGAACCGGGGAGAACATGTCGAAGACAACGAACCGCATCGCCATTGGCGCCGCTGCTACTGCAGGGTGCTTGTGGGCGGTTCAACTCGTCACGCCTTTGACGATGATGCTTGCCACCGCACCAGCCAGTCCTGGTGTGCCGTGTGTAGGCATCATCCAGAAGATGGGCGAGGGCACCCCTGGGTTGCCCGGGTCCATGCGCAGTGTCACCAACATGATTCCCGGCCTGGGAGGGCCCGGGACACCTCCCGGTGCGCTGGTGAACTCGACGACGGGCTCGACGCCGCCCATGCCGGGGATGCCGGGCGTGCCCGCGGTGACCTCCACTGGCCGGGCCACTCCGCCGATGCCGGGGATGCCGGGCGCACCTGCGGTGACGTCGACTGGCCGGGCCACTCCGCCGATGCCGGGGATGCCCGGCGCGCCGACGGTGACCTCGACTGGCGGGGGTGTCCCAGGTTTGCCGGGGACACCCGGTGCGCCTGCGGTGACGTCGACTGGCAGGGTCACACCGCCGATGCCGGGGATGCCCGGCGCGCCGACGGTGACCTCGACCGGCGGGGGTGTCCCGGGGCTGCCCGGAACCCCCGGTGTACCGACCGTGACGTCCACCGGCGGTGGCGTCCCCGGAGTGCCCGGCACTCCCGGTGCGCCGCTTGTTGATTCGTCCGGTGGCGCGTTGCCTCCGGGCCCAGGTGCCCCCGGTGCTCCGCTTGTTGATTCATCCGGCGGTGCGCTGCCTCCCGGTCCTGGCGTTCCCGCGATTCCCGCGGTGAGTTCGTCGGCCGGTGTGCTGCCGCCGGCACCCGGTGCTCCCGGGATCCCGACCGGCGGTGTCATCGACACCGCATTGCCCGCCGGCCCTGGTGCACCGGGCGGCCCCGTTCTCGACGCCGCAGGTGCCGGCCCAGGTGCCGGCGCGCCCGGAGCTCCCGTGGCAGACGCCGCCGGCGCTGGCGTAGGTGCGCCAGGCGCAGGCGCTGGCGCAGGTGCGCCGGGTGCAGGAGCAGGTGCAGGTGCACCGGGCGCAGGCCCCGGCATCGGCGGCCTTCCGGTGATGGATGCCTCGGCCGGTATCGCGCCATCGGCGGCGGGTGCACCGCCGCTTCCGACGGGTGGCGTGATCGACGTCGCGCCGCCTGCCGCTCCGCCGGCTCCGGGCCTGCCGATTGTGGATAACGGTGGTGTGGTGGGTCCGCCGGCGCCGGGTGGGCCGGGTGTGCCGATTGTCGATAACGGTGGTGTGGTGGGTCCGCCGGCGCCGGGTGCGCCTGGACTGCCGATCACGGACCACGGCGCTGTCGTGACCCCGCCGGCCCCGGGCACTCCGGGTGTGCCGGTGGTGGAGACGGGAAATATCGCGACGCCGCCGGCTCCGGGTGCGCCCGGTGTGCCGGTGGTGGAGACGGGAAATATCGCGACCCCGCCGGCTCCGGGTGCGCCCGGTGTGCCTGCGGTGGAGACCGGCAACATCTCGACCCCTCCGACCCCGGGCACTCCCGGTACGCCGGTGGGTGACAACGGGAGCATCTACACCCCGCCGTCCCCCCCGACGCCCGGCGCGCCGACTGTCGAGACCAGCAACGTCTACACCCCGGGCACGCCCGGCACCCCGGGTGTCCCGACCTTCGAGCCCTATCTCGGCATGAACCCGGGCACACCCGGCAGCCCGAGCACACCCACGATCGACATCGGCGGCATCTCGTCACCGCCGGTTCCGGGTACGCCTGGTGTGCCCGCCGTGGACAGCCACAACGTCTTCAACCCGCCCGCCCCGGGTACGCCGGGCACGCCGGTCGTGAGCACCGGAAACGTCGTGACGCCGGGTTCGCCTGGCACACCCGGTGTTCCGGTGGTGGAGACGGGCAATATCTCGACGCCGCCGCTGCCGGGTGGCCCCGGTGCTCCGGTGGTCGACAGCAATGGAGTGGTGACGCCGCCCGCGCCGGGCGCGCCTGGAGTTCCGGTGGTGGAGACGGGCAATATCTCGACGCCGCCGCTGCCGGGTGGCCCCGGTGCTCCGGTCGTGGACAACGGTGGTGTGGTGACGCCGCCGGCGCCGGGTAACCCGGGTGTTCCGGTGGTCGACAACGGTGGTGTGGTGACGCCGCCGGCGCCGGGTACCCCGGGTGTTCCGGTGGTCGACAACGGTGGTGTGGTGACGCCGCCGGGACCGGGTACCCCGGGTGTTCCGGTGGTCGACAACGGTGGTGTGGTGACGCCGCCGGGACCGGGAACTCCCGGTGTTCCGGTGTCGGACAACGGCGGCATCGTGACGCCGCCCGCACCGCCCGCCCCCGCGGTTCCCGTGGGCAATGGTGGTGGCGGAGGTCTGCCCCCGACGCCGCCGGCCCCCGGTGCGCCGATCAGTGACGCTGGTGGTCCGGCAGGAGCAGTCGGCGGTGCACCGATCGATGATGCGTCCGCGCTCGCCGGTGGTGCGCCGATCGCCGACGCCAGTGGTGCCCGTGGCGGCGCAGGTGCTGGCAGTGGCGCTGGTGCCGGCGGTGGCGCTGGGCTGCCGCCCGCCGTCCCCGCCGCGAATCCCGCTGGGGGAGTTGCACGTCCGGGCCCGCCGGCTCCTGGCGCTCCGGTGATCGACAACGCCGGCGTCGTCACGCCGCCCGCACCTCCGGGACCGGGTGGAGCCGCCGGCGGTGGCCTTCCCGGCCTGGCGCCGCCGTCTCCCGGTGGCCCGCCTGCGGGCATCCCGACCGGCATTCAGATCTCGACGCCGCCGGCGCCAGGTGGTCCGGGTGGTGGGGTTCCGACGGGTGTTCCGGGTGGGACGCCGCCGGCTCCGGGTGCTCCCGGTGGTGGGATTCCGACCGGTGTTCCCGGGGTGACGCCGCCGGCTCCCGGTGGTCCCGGCACGAGTATCCCGACCGGGGTCCGGATCTCGACGCCGCCGGTACCCGGTGGTCCCGGTGGCGGATCCAACACCAACATCTCGATGCCGCCGCCTCCCGGTACGCCGGCCCCGGGTGCGCAGGTCTTCGATCAGTCGGCGCAGATGCCTCCGGGTGTCCTGCCGGTGCTCGGCACCGCGTCCTCCTGGGTCACCAGTGTGCTGCCGCAGCCGACTCTGGGTGCACCGCCGGCTTCGGCGTCGGGCTTCTCCAGCCTGTTCGGGGTCCCGGGACTGGACCTGCCCGAGGTGAAGAACCTGCCGGTGCCGCTTCCGGACAACATCCCGCTGCTGCCCACCGACTTCCTGTGCGAGGGCACCAGTTGGTCGGCGACCGTGCAGGGTGACGACGGGGCGATGCTGCCGGGGACGCCGCCGGCGGACCGCCGCGACGACTGGTGATCACGCAGGCACCACCCGCGGCGACACTAGCTGCGGGTGGTGTCTCGGATCACCAGCGACAGCGTCCAACTGACCAGTGACAGCACGATCGCACCCCAGATCGCGGTCCACCAGAACTGGTCGACATCGAGACCCCAGTGTGTGGTGTTACGCGTGATCCACGAGGTGAGCCACAGCATCAGGGCATTGATGACGATGTGGATCAGCCCGAGGGTGAGGATGTAGAGCGGCAGCGCGATGAGCTGCACGATGGGCTTGATGATCGCGTTGACCACCCCGAAGATCACGGCGACGACGAGGACGATGCCGACACGCTGCAGCGCGTTCTGACCGCCGACGAAGTCGATGCCCGGGACGATCACGGTGACCACCCACAACGCGAATCCGGTGAGCGCGGACCGAACCAGGAAGAGCGCCATGGCGTTGATCTTGGCACGGCTCACCACGGGACTGCGAGTCATGTTGTGGCGCAGGTAATTCCCAGCGGCTGTTGTGGCCGGGCCAATACCGGGCGTGCGACGCCCATCACGTGTCGGGAAGCTCACCCAAACGGTTGGTTTATTGGCTTTTCTGCAGGTAGCGCGCCAAAATGGCAGGTGAACCGCCACCGATGTGTGGCCCAATCGGGCCCGTCGCCGACTGAGGACGGGTTACTGTCTCGGTTGGCGTTGTAACCCGAACACTTTGGAGGGTATTGATGAGCGGCTACAAAACCGTAGTGGTCGGCACGGACGGCTCTGACTCGTCGCTGCGCGCTGTCGACAGAGCGGGAGCCCTGGCCTCGGGTCCGGACGCGAGAGTCGTCATTGCCACCGCCTACTTCCCGTCGTCGGAGGACTCCCGCGCCGCCGACGTCCTCAAGGACGAGGGCTACAAGCTCTCCGGCAACGCGCCCATCTACGCGATCCTGCGCGAAGCCAAGGACCGTGCCAAGGCCGCGGGCGCGACCAACATCGAGGAACGCCCCATCGTCGGTGCACCCGTCGATGCGCTGGTCGAACTGGCCGAGGAAGTCAACGCAGACCTGCTCGTGGTCGGCAATGTCGGCCTGAGCACCATCGCGGGTCGACTGCTGGGATCGGTGCCGGCCAATGTGGCCCGCCGGTCGAAGTCCGACGTCCTGATCGTCCACACCACCTAGTCGTCACCGAACGGCTAGAAGCCCCGTTCGCGCCACTCCTTGAGGTGGGGTCGCTCGGTACCGAGGGTGGTGTCGTCGCCGTGCCCGGGGTAGACCACGGTCGAATCGTCGAAGACGTCGAACACCTTGGTGGTCACATCGCCGAGCAGGGTGTCGAAGTCTCCGGGTTGCCAGGTCTTACCGACACCACCGGGAAACAGGCAATCCCCGGTGAACAGGTGGGTGACGCCGCCGGTGGCGTCACCGGACAGGGCCAGCGCCACTGATCCGGGGGTGTGTCCGCGCAGGTGGATGACGCTCAGAGCCAGATCACCGACGGTGATCGTGTCGCCATCGACCAGTAGCCGGTCCGGCGTGACCGGCAGCGCTTCGGCGTCGATCTGATGGGCTGCGGTCGGGGCTCCGGTGGCCTTGGCCACCTCCTCGAGCGCCTGCCAGTGGTCGAAGTGTTGGTGGGTGGTCACGATCAGCGACAAGTGCGGGGCGTACTCGCGCACCACCTCGACCAGGGTCTGCGCATCGTTGGCCGCGTCGATGAGTAGCGACTCGCCGGTGTGGGAACACCTCACCAGATACGCGTTGTTGTCCATGGGGCCCACCGACACCTTGACGACTGACGCACCGGGCAGTTCGAACCGTGCTCCGGTGCCAGGCTCGACATGGCCGGTGTACTTGTCGTCGATGACCGTCATGGCGGCCACGTTACTGGGCCACCCCGCCGGCGAAGAAAAACTTGTCGGTGGGGAGACATAGCATGGACGGCAACGTCTGCGGCCGTCCTTCGGGCGGCCCGGATCACCACGCTTCAAGAAATCAACGCTGAAAGGTACCGGGTGGCAGAGCGCCTGATCGTCAAGGGTGCGCGCGAGCACAACCTGCGCAGTATCGACGTCGACTTACCTCGCGACGCCCTGATCGTCTTCACGGGACTGTCCGGTTCCGGCAAGTCGTCGCTGGCATTCGACACCATTTTCGCCGAAGGGCAGCGCCGCTACGTCGAGTCGTTGTCGGCTTACGCGCGCCAGTTCCTCGGCCAGATGGACAAGCCGGATGTCGACTTCATCGAAGGTTTGTCCCCGGCGGTGTCGATCGACCAGAAATCGACCAACCGCAACCCGCGCTCCACCGTCGGCACCATCACCGAGGTCTACGACTACCTGCGGTTGTTGTATGCGCGCGCCGGCAGCCCGCATTGCCCGGTGTGCGGCGAGACCATCGCCAAGCAGACCCCGCAGCAGATCGTCGATCAGGTGCTCGCCATGGACGAGGGCATCCGGTTCCAGGTGCTCGCGCCGGTGGTGCGCACCCGTAAAGGCGAGTTCGTCGACCTGTTCGAGAAGCTCAACACCCAGGGCTACGGCCGCGTACGGGTCGACGGCGTGGTGTATCCACTGACCGACCCGCCCAAGCTGAAGAAGCAGGAAAAGCACGATATCGAGGTCGTGGTCGACCGGTTGACAGTCAAGGCGTCCTCCAAACAACGCCTCACCGACTCGGTGGAAACCGCCCTCAATCTCGCCGACGGCATCCTCGTGCTCGAGTTCGTCGACCAGGAAGAGGGCACCGCGGCGCGGGAGCAGCGGTTCTCCGAGAAGCTGGCGTGCCCCAACGGCCATGCGTTGGCCGTCGACGATCTGGAACCGCGGTCGTTCTCGTTCAACTCGCCCTATGGCGCCTGCCCGGAGTGTGTGGGCCTGGGCATGCGCAAAGAGGTCGACCCCGAACTGGTGGTACCCGATCCGGACATGACGCTGGCCGAAGGTGCCATCGCGCCGTGGTCCATGGGGCAGACGGCCGAGTACTTCACCCGGATGCTGTCCGGTCTGGGGGAGGCCATGGGCTTCGACGTCGACACCCCGTGGAAGAAGCTGCCCCTCAAGGCGCGCAAGGCCATTCTCGAAGGCTCGGACCATCAGGTCCACGTGAAGTACAAGAACCGTTACGGCCGCACCCGGTCCTACTACGCCGACTTCGAAGGCGTCATGCCGTTCCTGCAGCGCCGCATGGAGCAGACGGACTCCGAGCAGATGAAAGAGCGCTACGACGGCTTCATGCGCGACGTCCCGTGCCCGGTCTGCGACGGCACCCGGCTCAAGCCGGAGATCCTGGCCGTCACGCTAGGAGCGGGCGACCGCGGCGATCTGTCCATCGCCGAGGTGTGCGCCCTGTCCATCTCGGACTGCTCGGATTTCCTGAACGCGCTCACCCTCGGACATCGCGAAGCCGCGATCGCCGGGCAGGTGCTCAAAGAGGTGCAATCCCGGCTGGGCTTCCTGCTCGACGTCGGCCTGGAGTACCTGTCGCTGGAACGCGCGGCCGGCACCCTGTCCGGTGGTGAGGCGCAACGCATCCGGCTGGCCACCCAGATCGGCTCCGGCCTCGCCGGCGTGTTGTACGTGCTCGACGAACCGTCCATCGGTCTGCACCAGCGCGACAACCGCAGGCTCATCGAAACCCTCACGCGCCTGCGCGATCTCGGCAACACGCTGATTGTCGTCGAACACGACGAAGACACCATCGCCCACGCCGACTGGGTGGTCGACATCGGTCCGGCCGCCGGTGAGCACGGCGGCACCGTGGTGCACAGCGGCACCTACGCCGATCTGCTGACCAACAAAGCGTCGATCACCGGCGCCTACCTGGCCGGTCGGGAGCGCATCGAAGTGCCGGCCATCCGTCGGCCGATCGATCGCAAACGGCAGCTGACCGTCGTCGGCGCGCGGGAGCACAACCTGCACGAAATCGACGTCTCGTTCCCGCTCGGGGTGCTCACCTCGGTCACCGGGGTGTCGGGGTCGGGCAAGTCCACGCTGGTCAACGACATTCTCGCCACGGTGCTGGCCAACAAGCTCAACGGCGCCCGGCAGGTGCCGGGACGGCACACCCGGGTCACCGGCCTCGAGCACGTCGACAAGCTGGTCCGGGTGGATCAGTCACCGA
>JBEVFK010000103.1:0-22215 GCA_040512325.1 Mycobacterium sp.
CAACTCCAGCGGGGTGAACCCGTCAATCGAGAGCCGGTTCATCTGAAAGGTCAGGGTTTCCAGCTGAGACACCGCAGCGAGCATCGCCTCCCGGTCTTCGATCGCTGAGCTACCCATGACTCAAAGCTAGACCTGGGTACCGACAGAAAATGTCGTGTTGTGACGATTGATACTTCAGTGACACAAGAGGTTTCGCGAGCGTGCCAGGTCAACGAAATACCCGATTTCACGTTCACTTTCGAGCCCATACGGCGGACTCAAGTGACCTGACCGTCGAGCAGATTCAGGCTAGCGCGACGTCTCCTGATCCGGCACTGCCACCGTCTCCTCCAACGGCCCCGCGAACAGCGGCTTGCCACGCGTGACGAGGAAGTAGGCGAGGGCGCCGAGCGCGGCGCCGATGAACCATCCGAACGGTGCCACTCTGCCGAACATCGGTACCAGCGCCAGGATCAAGGCGATGGCGGCAGACGGCACGAACGCGATGACGGCCTGCGGGTTGACGCCGTTGCGGTAGTAGTACTGCGACTCCGGCGTCGGCAGGTACAGATCGGGAATACTGAAGCGGCCCTTGCGATACCAGAAATAATCCAGTGCAAGGATGCCGAAGAACGGGCCCAGCAGAGCACCGAGTCCGCCGAGGAAGTAGGCGATCACCTCGGGGCTGTTGTACAAGTTCCACGGCATCGACACCAGCGCCAGGATCGAGGTGATGATGCCTCCTTTGCGGAAGCTGATCCGCTTCGGGTTGATGTTGGACAGGTCGTACGCGGCCGAGACGAAGTTCGCGACGATGTTCACGCCGATGGTGGCCAGCACGAAAACGCCGCTGCCCAGCAACATGATGATGTCGTTGTCCACCCGCTCGAGTAGCTCTGCCGGATCGAGCACGGCCTCGCCGTACACCGACACCGACGCCGCGGACACGACCACCGACGTCAGCGCGAACGCCGTCCAGTTGAGCGGCAGGCCCCACAGATTGCCTTTCACGACGTCTGCGCGGGAGGGCGAAAAGCGCGCGAAGTCAGAGAAATTCAGCATCAGGGTGGCGAGGACGCCGACGGTCAGGCCCACCGCGGCGATGGTCTGGTAGATCTGCTCGCCGGTGGACAGGTCGGCGTCGCCACCACCCTGGGTCCAGGAGATGTTCCAATCGGCCTGCGACAGCATCCAGACCGCGAGCGCGATCATCACCACCCAGATCGCCGGGCCGGCCCAGCCCTGGAAGTGCCGAACGGCTTCCATGCCCTTGGCGACGATCACCATCTGGATGGCCCACAGGGCCAGGAACGCGATCCAGCCCACCAGGTCGAGCCCGAACAGCCTCGTCTCGGCCAATCCGTCGAGGCCCGGGAAGAAGTGCAGGAGAAGGACCTTCAACGCGATGGAGGCCAGGAACGTCTGGATTCCGTACCACGCGATCGCCACCGCACCACGCACGAGTGCCGGGATGTTGGCACCCCAGATGCCCCACGACATCCGCGACACCACCGGGTACGGTGCGCCGGTGTCATGGCCCATGAAGCCGGACATGCAGCAGCCGGCAAAGATGATGAGAGCGCCGCCGAGGATGCCGAGTGTCACCTGAATGGGGCTGAGCCCGATCAGGAAGAGGCCTGCGGCAAAGGTGTAGTTACCGGCGTTGTGCGCGTCGTTCATCCACAGCGAGAACAGGCTGTAGGTGGTCCACTTGCGTTCATGCGGTTCGGCGGGCTTGAGGTCTTTGTTGTAGAGGCGCCCTTCGGGATCCTGAGCCGCCAGGGCAGCGGGGTCGAACTCTTGGGTTGGCATCGTGTCACCTCGAATCGTGAAGGGATGAAATCACCGGCCGGCGCCGGGCGACAGGGGCCAGCCACTGACGCGCTTGGGACGCGGCGCGGCGAAAGTCCTTGTCTTGCTGGTATTCAGGCCGAGGCCGACGAGGGCTTCGGCGAGTTTCACGGCGGCGGTGACGCCGTCGACCACAGGTACCGACGTGGCGGCGGCCACGGCCTCGTCGAGACCGGCCATGCCGCCGCAGCCCAGGCAGATGACCTCGGCACCGTCCTGGGTCACCGCGATCTCGGCCTCGGCGACGATCGCCTTGACGGCGTCCTCGGGTCGCTCCTCGAGCTCGAGGACGGACATGCCGCTGGAGCGCACGGAGGCACACCGCGTGTCGAGCCCGGCGAGTTTGAGCCGGTCTTCGATGAGCGGGACCGTGCGGTCGAGTGTCGTGACGACGGAGTACTTGTGGCCCAGCAGCGATGCCACGTGGCCCGCGGCTTCGGTGATGTCGACCACCGGCACGTCGCAGAGTTCTTGCAGGCCCTCGCGGCCGTGCTCACCGAAGCCCGCCTGCACCACCGCGTGATACTCACCGTCGTAACGACTGACGACATCCATGACACCGACGGCGGCGAGGTAGCTCTCGAAGTTACCCTCCACCGACTCTGCGCCGAATTTCGGTGTCAATCCGACGATTTCGGTACCGGGGGCCGCGACCGAGCGGGCCGACGCAGCGATGGCATCGGTCATGCTCACGGTGGTGTTGACGTTGACGACGAGTATCTTCACGGCGGCTCCCGAGGCCGATCATGCAGCTCAATGTTTCCGTATCGCGGATCCTTGTTTCCGTAATGAGTAGTGTGAGCGCGATCACAACGGCTGTCAAGAGGGTGCCGGGAACCCGTCGATCAGAGCTTCGGACGACGCTTTGCCAGCACAGCCAACGCATCAGGGGCGACCCCGACGAGGGTGTCGAGTTCATCGGCGTCCACGGCGCCGCATTCGAGCCCACGCAGCAGGTAGCCCGCCATGGCCGCCGCCGTCGCCGGCTCATCGAGGAACCCGGACTGACCTCCGTGCACGTAGGCGCGCAGGCGCGCGGCGGCGCTGGGCAGACCCTCCCGGAAGAACGTGTATGTCGCGACGTAACGGCTCGGCAGGTGGGCGGGATGCATGTCCCAGCCTTGATATATCCCCTGCTCGAGCGAGCGTCGGACCAGCCGGACATGCAAGCGCCATGCGGCGTACACGGCATCGCGGTCCCCCACCGGCAGCACGTTGGTGGACCCGTCCGAGACGAACACACCGGTGCCTGCTGCCGCGAGTTGCATGACGGCCTTGGCATGGTCGGCGACCGGATGCTCCAGGCTCTGGTACCCGGCGGCGACGCCCAGGGATGCCGAATAGTCGTAGGTGCCGTAATGCAGTCCGGTGACCCGGCCCTCACCCGCGTGCAGCATGCGGGCGATGAGCGCGGTCCCGTCGTCGCCCAGGATCGCCTGCGGGGTCTCCACCTGGATCTCGAAGCGCAGCGTGCCGGGGTCGAGCGCGCACGACTGCTCCACCCGTCCGAGCGCGAACACGAACGCCTCGACCTGCTCGACAGACGTCACCTTGGGCAATGTGATGACGAATCCGTCGGTCAGACCGTCGGCGTCCACCAGCGTCTGCATGAACAGCTGCAGCGTGCGAACTCCGCGACGGCGCGTCGGCGCCTCGAAGCTCTTGATCCGAATTCCGTGGAACGGCGCGGCCTTTCCCGCCGCGATCGACTCCGCGAGGGCCAGGGCGGCGGCCACCGTCGTGGCGTCCTCGTCCCGGTCGGGCCTGATCCCGTAGCCGTCCTCGAGATCGATCCGCAGATCCTCGATGGCCTCGGTGTCGAGCTTGAGTCGGATGCGGGGGTAGATCTCGTCGGCGAGGTCAGGCCGCAGATCCAGCGCCCGGACGAGTTCGGCCGCAGACCCACCGTGGTCATCGAACGTCTGCCTGGCCGCGGCGGCCCAGTCCCCCACCGTGTTCGAGTCGTAGCGGTCGGCGGGGACGTACACCGTGTGCACCGGTTGCCGACGGCCGCGGTCACCGGGGTAGGCCGCCGCGAGTGCGGCGTCAGCGTCTGCCAGCCGGACGTCGAGTTCGTCTGCGAGAGCGTTGAAGTCCTGAATCATGGTGGTTCACCTCGCTGGGCTCAAAGTTTCCGTATTGTGGAGATACTATCTGCGAAGCGGAAGTTTGTGATGCCGCTGGGAGCATTAAACTTGCCACTTTCGAAACGGGAGATCACGCGATGGCTGCCAGCGACACCAACACCCGAACCGGATCTGTGCAGTCGATCGGGCGCGCCTTCGCGCTCCTGGAGCTGATGGCGGACGCCGGCGGCACCCTTGCCCTCTCCCAGCTGGCCAACCAGTCCGGCCTTCCCCTGCCCACCATCCACCGACTGCTGCGCACGTTGGTCGAGCTCGGGTACGTCCGCCAGGAGTCGTCGCGGCAATATGTGCTCGGGCCTCGGCTCATCCGTCTTGGTGACACCTCGTCGAAGATGCTCAGCGTCTGGGCACGCCCCCATCTGGCGAGACTTGTTGACGAGCTCGGCGAGTCGGCGAACCTCGCGATGCTCGACGGCGACGAGATCGTCTACGTAGCGCAAGCGCAGTCGCGGCACTCCATGCGGATGTTCACCGAAGTCGGCCGACGGGTCGAGCCCCATTGCACAGCGGTCGGCAAGGCGATCATGGCCCACATGTCCCGCGACGAGGTGCGCGAAATCCTCAAGCGGTCCGGGATGCCTCGTCACACCGACACCACCATCACCGACCCCGATGAGTTCGCCGCGCAGCTCGCGTGGTCGGCCGAGAACGGCTACGCCGTCGACGAGGGCGAGCAGGAGACCGGCGTGCGCTGTGTCGCGGTCGCCATTCCCGACACCTCGTCGCGACTGGCCCTGTCGGTCTCGGGACCGGCAGGCCGCGTCACCGATCAGCTCATCGAGCGCGCCGTCCCGCTGTTGACCGATGTGGGCAAGGCGTTGTCTGCCGACCTGAGCTGATTTTCGAGCTCGTCAGCGATGCCATCGCGTCCACCGCAGCACGTGCCCTGCGCGCCGCTATTACTCAGCGACTGGCTGGATCGGGTCATCGCCGACCCGCGACTGATCGGCTACTCCTTCGAGTAGTCGGTGCTGAGCCACCGGCTCGGCCGCATGCGGATCACCACGGACGACTCGGTGAGACTCTGGTCGGTGAACGCGGCGCCGCCATCTTCACCGAGGTAGCGCACCGCAATCGCCTGCACCACTTCGCGCGTCGCCGGTTCGATTGCGGTCACCTCGCCGTCGGTGGACACGTAGCGATACGGCGGTTGCTCATCCTGGGCGGTGATCGAGAACCGGCCCGCGGCGCGGATCAACTTCTCCTTCACCGAACCCGCGTCGGTCCACAGGAGCACCTCGCCACCGGGTTCGTAGCTGTACCAGATGGGTACGGACAGGGGCGCCCGGTCCGGGCGTTCCACGGCGATCACCCCCACATGCACGGCGGCCAGATAGGCCTCGCGCTCGTCGCTGGTCATCGTCGGCACAGCTGCCCCTCTCGTCGAGACTTCTCACATTCCGGCCGTGCCGGACGTCTACGAAGTATGACCCTGACCTCCGTCCTGGACCGCGACGGCGGCGCACCGCTGTCCCAGCTCATCACCGCAGACCAGGCGCAGTACCTGCGCGCGCTCTACGACGACGAGCGGCACTTTCGCGCCACCATCGACATGGACCGGTTCCGCTTCGGATCAGGGCAGTACCGATACCTGCGTACCCCGTACCCCGACCCGATCGCCGCACTCAAAGAGGAGCTCTACAGCCTGCTGCTCCCCATAGCTCGCGAGTGGTACCACCGACTCGGCCGCGACACGCCCTGGCCGGACACCCTCGGTGACTGGCTGGAGATGTGTCATGCCGCCGGACAAACCAAGCCGACCGCGCTGCTGCTGAAATACCGCGCCGGCGACTGGAACGCCTTGCACCGAGACCTGTATGGCGACTTGGTGTTTCCGCTCCAAGTGGTGATCAACCTGAGCGAGCCCGGGGTCGACTACACCGGTGGTGAATTCCTCCTGGTCGAACAGCGGGCCCGCGCACAGTCGCGCGGGACCGCTGTCCAGATACCGTTCTGCCACGGCTACGTGTTCACCACCCGCGACCGACCGGTTGCCTCCAAACGAGGGTGGTCAGCCGCCCCGGTGCGACACGGCGTCTCCGAAGTCCGCAGCGGTACCCGTCATACGCTGGGCTTGGTGTTTCACGACGCCGCTTGAGAGACGCCGCTTGAGAGACACAGCTTGAACCTCAGGCCTTTCGCCGCAGGACGATTACGTTGTCCGGCACTACCGCGATCTCCCCCTCTGGCCCGGTGGCGTCCCGGTCGACCTGGTCTATCCGAATCGGGTCCCAGTGCGACGCGTCCAGCGTGAGCCCCTCGAAAACCTCCTGCGCGGACGGGAATTCGGGGTGGTGGTGCTTGAGCCGGGACGCCCACGGCGGGGCGCCACCGTGATCGACGATCAGCAACAGACCACCCGGCGCGACGGCCTCGGCCGCACGGCGCAGCAACGTGTACCGGTCCCAGTCGACAGGTGAGTGCAGGAACTGCGCCGACACCAGATCGAACTCCCCCACCGGGAACGTCTTCGTCAGGTCATGGTGCTGAAAGTCGATGCGGGAGGCCAGGTCGCCGGCGTCCTCGGCAGCGCGCCGCAGCGCCTCCTCCGAGATGTCGACGGCCGTCACCTCCCACCCCTTGGCCGCCAACCACTTGCAGTCGCCGCCCTCCCCGCACCCCAGATCCAGTGCACGTCCAGGCTCCAGGTCCGAGGCCATCTCAACCAGACGGATATTGGCCCGGCCCGTCCACACCCGCTCCTTCTCGCGGTACATGGTGTCCCACATTTCTTGCGTTTCAACGCTTTCCGACATTGTGTTCTCCTCCATTAGGAATCGGCAATCCGACATCTTCGGCCATCAGGCTCTGCATCAGTGCGGCACCGGCCAATGATCCCGCCGCCACCGCTGCGGCGACCTGCGGCATCTGCGCACTCACGTCGCCCGCGGCGAACACCCCCGCCACGGTGGTGCGACAGAACGCGTCGATCTTCAACGCATCCACGGCCACCGGCCCCGGCGGGGCGAATTCGGCACCGAGGCGCGCCGCCAGTGACGAACGCTGGTGCATGGTGGTGGCGACCAGCAGTCCGCGCCGCGGCAACCGCTCCCCGTCGGCGAAGATCACCGCGGCCAACGACCCGTCGACGCCGGCGAGTTCGGCGATGGGCCGCTCGTCAACCCGAACACCTGCGACAGCCAGCTTGTCCCGCTGCTCGGCGTCCAGGTCGGCCGGACCGTGCGTCAGCAGCACCACATCGTCGCTCCAGCCGCGCAACAGCAGGGCCGAGTGCACGGCCCGATCGCCGTTGGCGCACACCGCCAGCGGTTGATCGCGCACTTCCCAGCCGTGGCAGAACGGGCAGTGGAACACCGACCCACCCCACAGCTCGGTCAATCCCGGCAGGGCCGGCAGACGGTACTCCATGCCGGTGGCCAACAGGATTCGGCGGGCGTTCAGTCGCGTGCCATCAGAAATTTCCACTGCAAAGCCGTCATTCGTGCCGATGGCATCGACCACCGTGCCGTCGCGGACCTCCACATCGGGATAGGCGCGCAGCTCAGCGCGGCCCGCGGCGTACAGCTCGGCCGGTGGCCTGCCATCCCAACCCAGAAGCCCGCCGATGCCGTGCGCCGCCAGGTTGCTCTGCTGCCCGGCATCCACCACCACGATGCGGCGTCGCGCCCGTCCCAGTACCAGGGCGGCACTAAGGCCGGCGGCCCCGCCGCCGACGATCACTCCGTCTATGTCCATGACACGAGCTTGCAGAACGCACGCCGAAATGCCAAGCTCTTTTGCCATGCAGGCAAACAGCGAGTCCGAATCTGTTGATGCTGTGGTTCGACGCCGCCTCAAAGAGCTGCGAACGCGTCAAGGCTTGACGCTCGAAGAGGTGTCTCGCAGCGCCCAGATCGACGTGTCGACGCTCAGCCGGCTCGAATCCGGCAAGCGCCGCCTGGCACTCGATCACCTACCGCGCCTGGCCGCTGCCCTGTCGGTGAGCACCGATGAACTGCTACGCGAACCCGAACTGCCGGATCCACGGGTGCGCGGAAATGCCCACACGCACAACGACATCACCTTCTGGCCGCTGACGCGTCACGGTCCCGCCGGCGGTCTGCACGCCTACAAGATCCGCGTCGACCCTAAGCGCAATACGCCACCCACGGAGTTCCATGTGCACGAAGGCCAGGACTGGACGTACGTGCTGTCCGGCAAGATGCGGCTGATCCTCGGCGACCGCGACTTCACCATCGAGCCCGGTGAAGCCGTCGAATTCACCACCTGGACGCCGCACTGGTTCGGTGCCGTCGACGGCCCGGTGGAAGCCATCATGATCTTCGGCGTCCAGGGCGAACGCCTGCACCTGCACACCTAGAGGTACGAGGTCTGATTCACCAGCCGCACCGAGGCCACCCCGTCGGGATAGAACTCCGCGATCGACAGCGATGCCAGGTCCAGGTGCAGCCGGTACAGGATTCCGGGACCGGCATCGAGCGCCATCCGCAGCATCGTCTTGATGGGCGTCACATGCGAGACCACCAGCACGGTCGAGCCGCCGTACTCGGTGATGATGCGGGTGCGGGCCCGACGCACCCGGGCGTGCACGGTGTCGAAGCTCTCGCCGCCGGGCGGGTCGACGCTGGTATCGCGCAGCCACCGGCTGTGCAGGCTGGGATCCGAGGCCGACGCCTCCGCGAAACTCATTCCCTCCCAGTCGCCGAAGTCGGTTTCGATGAGGTCGTCGTCGACGGTGACTTCGAGGCCCAGCGCTTTGGCGGCAGCTCCCGCCGTGTCCAGTGCCCGCTGCAACGGCGAGCTCACCACGGCGGTGATCCCGCCGATCTCAGCGAGATAGGCGGCGGCCGCCTCGGCTTGGCTCCGACCCAGCTCGGTCAGCTCGGGATTACCGCGACCGGAATACCGTCGCTCCACCGACAGCGCGGTCTGGCCGTGCCGCAGCAGCATCATCCGGGTGGGCTCGCCACGCGCACCCGTCCACCCGGCCGGATTCACCGCTGCTTCAGTGGATTCCGAGGTGGCGGGCTCGAGGAGCTGCGCCGCGGCGTCCATCGCCTCGTTGGCCAGCCGGTCGGCATGGGAGTTCTTGGCACGTGGGATCCAGCGGTAGGTCACCATGTCGAACTGGTCCGCCAGTTTCTGCGCCTGCCGGTGCAGAACGGCCAGGTCAGGGTTTTTGACCTTCCAGCGTCCCGACATCTGCTCGACGACGAGCTTGGAGTCCATCGAGACGGCGACATCGCTGGCACCGATGCTGGCCGCCTCGGACAATCCCGCGATCAGGCCACGGTATTCCGCGACGTTGTTGGTCGCCCGTCCGATGGCCTCGCGGCTTTCCGCCAGCACGGCACCACGGTCGGCGGAGAACACCACCGCCCCGTAACCTGCCGGGCCCGGGTTTCCCCGCGAACCCCCGTCTGCTTCGACGACGACTTTCACTGTCCGCCAGATCCACTGAGACGCAGCAGAATTGCGCCGCATTCCGGGCAGCGCACCACCTCGTCGTCGTCGGCGGCGATGATGCCCGCCGACTGACCGCGGTCGATCTCGATCCGGCAGGCACCACATCGGCGGCCCTGCAGCAGACCGGCCCCCACGCCGGTGGCGGTGCGCTGGCGTTCATAGAGCGCCAGCAACTCGGCGTTGACTTCGCCGGTGAGCTGCGCACGCCGCTCGCCCCGCTCACGGCGGATCCGGTCGATCTCCGCGACCGCCTCGTCGCGCGCCTGTTCGGCGGCGGCCAGATCAGCGGCCAGGGCGTCGACTGTCGCCTGCTCGGTGGCCTGCTTGCCCACCAGTTCTTCGCGGCGCTCCATCACCTCGAGCACCGAATCCTCCAGTGACGCCTGCCTGCGCTCCAGGGTCTCGAGTTCATGCTGGAGCTCCGAGAGCTGCTTGGAGTTGACGGTGCCGGAATCCAGCATCCGCCGGTCCTTGTCCTCGCGCTGGCGGACGCCGTCGATCTCGCTTTCGAACCTGGCGACCTGACCGTCGAGGTCGTCCACCGCGATCTGCAGCACCGCCAGCCGGTCAAGGATGGCGCGCTGTTCGCCGAAGACCTCGTCGAAGCGCTTCTGCTCGGCAAGATTCTTCGAGCGGTGCGCGATGCGACTCAGCTCGGCGTCCAACTCAGTGAGCTCGAGAATCAAATACTGTTGTGCCACTACGGCTTTCATAACTTTTTGGCTTTCATGACTGTTCCTTCTGCGGACGAGCGTCCAGATTCCAGGGGTCGGTACGGATGTCGCTCACGTGCACCGGCAGATGCGTACCGAAATGCGCACTCAGCAGGGCCGCGGCCTGGCCGCACCAGGGTTGTTCGCTGGCCCAGTGGGCCACGTCCACCAGGGCCACGTCGGAGGCGCGGCGGTGTTCGTCGGCGGGATGGTGACGCAGATCGGCGGTGACATAGGCCTGCACCCCGGCCCGGGCCACCGTGTCGAGCAGCGAGTCCCCCGCCCCGCCGCACAGGGCCACCCGAGATACCGGTGCGTCAGGATCACCGGAGGCCCGCACACCCCAGGTGGTGACCGGCAGCTTCTGCCCCACCCGGGCGACGAACTCCGACAGCGGTTCGGGGTGCGGCAGCGAGGCGATGCGGCCGATACCGACCCCGGCGGGCAGCGGGGCCAGCGCCAGCACGTCGAACGCCGGCTCTTCGTAGGGATGGGCGGCGCGCAGGGCGGCGAGTACCCGAGCGCGCAGACGAGCAGGCGCAACGAACTCCACCCGCTCTTCGATCAGCCGCTCGACGGTGCCGACGGCGCCGATGGTCGGCTTCGCCCCCTCGTTCGGCAGGAACTGCCCGGTGCCGGTCACCGACCAGCAGCAATGCGAATAGTCACCGATGTGTCCGGCGCCCGCGTCGAACACCGCGGCCCGCACCGCCTCGGCGTGGTCCGGCGGCACAAAAAATGCCCATTTATCCAGTTCGGGACCTGAGGCCACCGGGTCCAACACATCTTCGACCGTCAACCCCAGGGCCTCGGCAAGTGCGTCGGACACGCCCGGAGCGGCGGAATCGGCGTTGGTGTGCGCAGTGAACAACGACCGTCCCGTGCGCAGCAGGCGGTGGATCAACGAGCCCTTGGGAGTGCTGGCGGCCACCGTGTCGACACCGCGCAACAGCAGCGGGTGGTGGGCCAACAACAGCCCACCCTCGGGTACCTGGTCGACGACGGCAGCGGTCGGGTCCACCGCAATCGTCACCGAGGTGACCGGTTCGTCGGGGTCGCCACAGACCAGACCCACCGAGTCCCACGAGGCCGCCAGCTGCGGCGGATACGCCGTGTCCAGCACCTCGATGACATCGGCGAGACGCACGCTCATCGGCGAACCCCGGTCAAAGTCACACTGGAAACAGTAGTGGTCGCGGCATCAGCGACAATGGCAGCGTGGCAGAACCAGTCCAGACCTCGGTGCGGGCCGAACACCCACAGCTCGTGCTCTTCGATCTCGACGGCACCCTCACCGATTCGGCGCAGGGCATTGTCGCCAGCTTCCGTCATGCGCTCACCGAGATCGGCGCCGAGATCCCCGACGGTGACCTGGCGGGCCGCATCGTGGGCCCGCCGATGTTGCGGACCCTGCATTCGATGGGACTCGGTGAGCAGGCCGAGGCCGCCATGACCGCCTACCGCGCCGACTACACCACCCGGGGCTGGTCGATGAACAGCGTGTTCGACGGCATCGAGCCGCTGCTGATCGATCTGCAGACCCGCGGCGTGCGACTGGCGGTCGCCACGTCGAAGTCCGAGCCCACCGCGCGGCGGATCCTGGAACACTTCGGGCTCGACGGGTACTTCGAGGTGATCGCCGGCGCCAGCCCGGACGGTTCCCGCGCGGAGAAGGCCGATGTGGTGGCCCACGCGCTACGGCAGCTGCAACCGCTGCCGGACCGGGTGCTGATGGTCGGTGACCGTCGGCACGACGTCGAGGGCGCCGCCGCGCACGGGATCGACGCCGTGGTGGTGGGGTGGGGCTACGGACGCGCCGACTTCGACGACTCGGACGTGACGGTGTCCCGGGTGGCCGACATCGCCGCCCTGCGGGAGGTGCTCGGTGCCTGAAACGCTGCACGTCACCTTTGTCTGCTCAGGCAACATCTGTCGCTCCCCGATGGCGGAGAAGATGTTCGCCCACCAGATCTCCGAACGCGGGCTCGGCGCCCTGGTGCGGGTCACCAGTGCCGGCACCGGCGGCTGGCACGCCGGGGACGGCGCCGACAGCCGCGCCAACCGGGTACTGCGCGAGCACGGCTACCCCACCGAGCACGTCGCCGCCCAGGTCGACGACGATCACCTGTCGGCTGATCTGGTGGTCGCCCTTGGCCGCAACCACATGCGCCTGCTCACTCAGCTCGGTGCCGAGCCGGATCGGGTCCGGATGTTGCGCTCGTTCGATCCGCGTTCTGCCGCAAACGCTCTCGACGTCGAAGACCCCTACTACGGTGGCCACGCCGATTTCGAGGACGTCTACACCGTCATCTCGGCGGCCCTGCCCGGCCTGCATGCATGGGTGGACGAGCAGCTCGGCGGGCGGGGCGGCGAGGAAGACGGAGCGCAGCCGAGGTGAAGCGCTGGGCGTTTGTGTTCAAGCCGCAATGGCTGGCCGTGGCGGTGGTGGTCGGTGCGTTCGCCTACCTGTGCTTCACGGTGCTGGCGCCCTGGCAGCTCGGCAAGAACACGCAGACGTCCCGGGAGAACAACCAGATCAACGCCTCGCTGAACGCCGACCCGGTGGCAGTCGAAGAATTTCTGCCGCAACAGGATTCAGCGGCGCCAGACCAACAGTGGCGTGAAGTCACCGCCACGGGGCGCTACCTGCCCGAGCATCAGCTGTTGGCCCGGCTCCGTGTCATCGACGGGCAACCGGCGTTCGAGGTGTTGGTCCCGTTCGCCGTCGAGGGCGGACCGACGGTCCTGGTGGACCGCGGGTATGTCCGGCCCGAAGCGGGATCCAAACCGCCGGAGATCGCTCCCCTGCCCGCAGGCACCGTCACCGTCGTCGCCCGGCTGCGCGACTCCGAGACCGCCCCGCCCGGCCGGGAACCCTTCACCCAGGACGGCTACCAGCAGGTGTACGCCATCGACACCACGCAGGTGTCGGCCCTCACCGGCACCGCGCTGACAGGCTCGTACCTGCAGCTACTGGGCGACCAGCCCGGCGGGCTCATCGAGATACCGCTGCCGCACCTGGATGCCGGCCCCTTCCTGTCTTACGGAATCCAGTGGATCGCGTTCGGCATCATCGCCCCGATCGGCCTCGGCTATTTCATCTACGCCGAGGTCAAGGCCCGCCGCCGCGAACGCGACCTGGCCGCCGCCGACGACGAGGCCGCCCGCGGACCCGATCCGGCACCGGTCAGTGTCGAGACCAAACTCGCCGACCGCTACGGCCGGCGACGCTGATCGCCACCCCGGCTGCCACCAGCGCCGCCGCCAGCTGCACCGCCTGAGACAGTCGCACCGAACGGCGCAGGTCCGCGGCACCCGGCGGCCGTCCGTCGCCCAGCGCGGGCCGGATCTGCAGCTCGTGGCGGTACTGCGTCGGGCCGCCCAGCCGCACCCCGAGGGCACCCGCGAAGGCCGCCTCCACCACCCCGGCGTTGGGGCTGGGGTGTCTGGCCGCATCGCGCCACCACGCCTGCCACGCGCCGCGGGGTGACCCACCGATCACCGGGGCGCACAGCACCACCAGCACGCCGCCCAGCCGGGCGCCCAGGTAGTTCGCCACATCATCGGTTCGGGCTGCGGCCCAGCCGAACCGGCCGTACCGGGGCGACCGGTGGCCCACCATCGCGTCCAGGGTGTTGATCGCCCGGTACACCAGCACCCCGGGAGCACCGGCCATCGCCGCCCACATCAGCGGCGCGACCTGCGCATCGGAGGTGTTCTCCGCAATGGACTCCAGCGCCGCCCGCGCCAGCCCGTCGGCATCGAGAAAGGCCGGATCGCGACCGCACAGCGACGGCAACAGCAGGCGCGCCCCGTCGATGTCGTCGGCCTCCAGCAGCGCCGCGAGTTCGGCACCGGTGTGTACCAACGACCTGCCGCCCAACGACACCCACGTCGCTGCCGCGACCCACGCGGCTTCGTAGAGCGGCCCCTGTCGGCGCGCCGCGCGCGCCGCGTAGGTCGACGCCGCGCCCACCGTCGTCACCAGCAGAGTCGTGTGCAAGACGCCGGCACTCCGGCTGTCGCGATACACAACGCGTTCCAGCGTCGCCGCGGTGGTGCCGAACCCCGCCACCGGATGGCCTCGGCGCGGATCGCCGAACACCTGATCGGCCAGATAGCCGACGAGGATGCCTGCGGCCCGTGCCGACGTTCTGTGCCCAACCACCCCGGCAGCGTCTCACAGGTGGTCTACTGCCCCTACGCCTCCTGCGCGCAAGCGCCCGCCGAGACGGATCGCCCACCTGCTCAACCCGGCGGCGGTGCTCGCGCCTGCAGCGAACGTGATCATGCAACTGTCCTCCCCGGGGTGGGCTAAAGCGTGCTGGAAAGCCCCGTCGACAGCGGCAATGTCTCGCTGCATCCGATCAAACGGGCCCGGACCACCAACGCCGGTTCGACCGATTGCTGGTGGTACTGCGCGTGGCCGACCGGGTGATCCCCCGCGGGGTGTGGCGGGGTGGCTATCAGGTGTTGCTGTGGGACATGCGGCTGCGGGTGCGCCTCGGCAGGCGCATCGTCTGACACCCTGAGCGTATGTCTGATCGGATTCTCACCGCAGCCACCGTGATCACCATGGACGACGACGTCCCCCGCGCGGAGGCCGTTGCGGTATCCGACGGCCGCATCGTCGCCGTCGGTTCGGTTGCCGAATGCACTGCCGCGCTCCCCGGCGCCCACATCATCGACACCGGCGCCGCGGCGTTGCTGCCCGGTTTCATTGAGCCGCACGGACATCCACTGATCAGCGGCATCGCCACCGAAGCCCCGGCGCGGTCCATCGCGCCGTGGGACGCCCCCACCTGGGCCGACGTGCAGGCGGTGTTCGCCCAGGCGATCGCCGAATCCGAGCCAGGGACGACCTTGTGGTTCGCCGGCTTCGATGCGTTCCTGCATGAACATCCGGCGCCGAGAGCCGCCGAGCTCGACGAGATCTTCGGGGACCGGGTCACCATCGTCACCGACAACTCCGGGCACGGCGTGTACTTCAACACCGCCCTGATCAAGCAGAACGGCTGGGACACCAACCCTCCGCAAGACCCGGTGGCCTCGCACTACGGCCGTTATCCCGACGGCAGCCTCGACGGCCAGGGCTTCGAACTGCCGGTGCTGCTGGCGGTCACCGCACCCCTGCTGGCGACCATGGGCAACCCGCTGGTGTCGGCGGCGCGCTACTTCGCCCTGATGTCGCGCGGCGGGTACACCTCGGCGTCGGACATGACCTACGACCCGAAGTTCCGCGGCGGGTACGAGGCGCTGGCCGCGGCCACCTCCTGCCCCCTGCGGGTCAGCATGTGGGAGGTGTCGACCAGCGACACCTACCCCGAGCCGGAGACGTTCACGGCGCCGGAGACGTTGCTGCACAAGGCCGGTGTGAAACTGTGGACCGACGGCTCACCGTGGGTGGGCAACATCGCGATCTCATTTCCCTACCTGGACACCGAGGCCACCCGCACCGCCGGGATCGACCCGGCCGTCGCGGGCAGCCCCGCCTCGATGAACTACACCCGAGAACAACTCGACGCCATCCTCGACAAGGCCGCTCCGGCAGGTTGGCAGATGGCTTTCCATGCCAATGGGGACCTGGCGCTGGATCTGGCACTCGACGCCTACGAAGATGCACTGACCCGGTATCAGCTGCTGGGCACCGACCACCGCTGGCGTATCGAGCACGCCGGCGCGGGCACCCGCGCACACTTCGACCGGGCCGCCCGGCTGGGCGTGCACGTGTCGATGTCACCGTTCCAGTACTACTACTGGGGCGACCTGCTCGACGGGCAGATCTTCGACCACGAGCACGGCAGCCGGTGGGCGGCCTTCGCCGACGCCGTGGCCTCGGGGGCCTGCGTGTCGTTCCACAACGACGGCTCGGTGTCGCCGCCGACGCCGGTGATCAACGTGCAGACCGCCGCCTCGCGGCGCACCAGGGCCGGCAACGTCCACGGCGCAGACCAGGCGATCACGCTGGACCAGGCCCTGCGCGCCCAGACCATCAACGCCGCCCGCACCCTGCGCCGCGACCATCTGGTGGGCTCCATCGCCGTGGGCAAGCTCGCCGACTTCGTCGAACTGACCGCCGACCCGTACACCGTCGACCCCGCGGTGCTCGCGGACGAGGCCCGGGTGACGGGCACCTGGCTCGGCGGCGAGCGCATCGATCTCGACGCCTTCCTGACCGCGGTGGACGGCGGCGACCACGCCGAACACGCTCACCTGGCCGAACACGCCAAACCGGGCTGCTGCTGATACACCAGCACCGCTGGCGGGTACCACTGCGGACATGTTGAACAAGATCGCCAGAACCGCAGGCCAGGCAGTCGAAGGCCTGGGCGGCATCGTCGGAATCCGCGTCGGCACCGAAGAGCCGTACTACGTGCGGGAGGCCACGCTCGGCGACATCGAGATCCGGCGCTATGGTCCGCGCATCGCGGCCCAGACCGCCGTCAGCGGATCGGGGCAGGAGGCCCGCAGTGCGGGTTTCCGGCGGCTGGCCGGCTACATCTTCGGCGGCAACCACCGTGGCGCCGCCATCGCGATGACGGCGCCGGTGGCGCAGCACAGCGAGACCATCGCCATGACCGCGCCCGTAGCGCAGAGTCGAACCACCGACGGCGATTCGGTGATCCGCTTCTTCATGCCGTCGAAGTGGACCATGGACACCCTGCCCGAGCCCGACGATGGTCTGGTGACCCTGGTCGAGGTGCCCGGCGAGACGTGTGCGGTGCTGCGATTCAGCGGTGACCGCAGCGAGCAGGCCATCGCGGCGAAGTCGCAGGAACTGCTGGAAGTGTTGCGCAGCAGTGATTTTCACACCGACGGCGAACCCGTCGCCTGGTTCTACGACCCGCCGTGGACGCTACCGTTCCGCCGGCGTAACGAGGTTGTGGTGCCGGTCACGATGCCGCCCAGGACCGGCGCAGATCAGGGATAGCGCGGATCGCCAGGAAACCGGTCGGGCTGCTGCTCAGCTGGTCGTGTTTCGTCCGGTCGATCTCGGCGGCCGATTCGGTGGGACGTGGCTCGAGCAACCGCTCGATCAGGATCCCGCCTGGCGGAGTTCCTCGCACGTCTGCTCCAGACCATGCGCGGGCTCTGGTCGAAGCCGATGACGCCCGCTCCCCTGTTCGTGAGCTCCTTGGCGTACCAGCCCGGCCCACATGCGGCGTCCAGCACCGTGCGGCCCGACACGTCGCCGAGCAGGCGCAGGCAGGCCGGCCGGTCGTAGTGGGCGTTGTAGAAGTTGTCCCTCGCCTTGTCGGAGAATTCATCGGCGAACACGTCGTATTGCGGGTGGCGCCCGACGGCATCGGTCATGGAGCCAGTGTGCCAATCGAGAACTGAACTCGGGTAGCGGATTACGCATGTGCAGTTCACGGACGCGCGGGACGCTGTGTACAGATCGGAACGGGCCTCATCCGAAACCCACCCCGGTTCAGCAGTAGGTATCGGAACACGAAAGAAGCAGGAGCATGAAGAAGTACGGAATTGCCGCCGTCGCCACCGCAGCTCTGACCGCTGGAGTTCTCAGCGTGGCCGCCCCGGCGGCCGCTGCCCCCACTGGCGCAGGCAACGCCCAAGACACCATCCGCACCCTGGAAGCCCAGGGTTACTCGGTGGTCGTCAACCGGCTGTCAGAAGTCTCGCTCGTCGACGCAAATGTCGTCTCCCTCGGAGTAGGACCGACTTTCACCCACACCGAGTCGATCAACGGCGACAACAGCTATACCGGCTACGACCGCCAGTTCGCGCCGGACAACGTCACGACGGTTTACGTGAACGTCCGCTGAGTTGATGTCGGCTGAGTTGATGTCGGCCGAGCAAGACCACCAGACAGGCACCCCGCCGCGCGGGGTGCCTTTTTGGTGCACAACGCTTTTCGTTGTCGAGACGTCACAGGCCGGGGACGGACTCCCGGCCGGAGGACAACATGCGGCTCACATCGGTGATGGGCATTGCGCGCCCGAACAGGTATCCCTGCGCCAGCCGACAGCCCGCGGTCACCACCGAATCAGCCTGCGACTGGGTTTCGATTCCCTCGGCGATCACGTCGAGACCCAGCGTGCCGCACAGTCCGATGACCGAGCGGTACAGGGCCAGGCCGCGGTCGGACTCGGTGTCGACGGCCAGACTGCGATCGAGCTTCACGATATCGACCGGCAGGGCGTGCAGATAGGTCAGCGAGTTGAAGCCCGCACCAAAATCATCCAGTGCGACTTTGACGCCGATTTCGCGCAGCCGACTGATGGCGGCAGCCCCGTCGGCGAGATCCACGATGGGGACGGTTTCGGTGATCTCCAGCACCAACCGGTCCGGCCCGACGCGGTGCCGGGCGAGCGTCCGGACCACCTGTCGTTCGAACTCCCGATTGCCCAACCGCGCCGCGCCGATGTTGACGTGAATGTCGAGATCCAGCCCGGCCGCCTGCACCTCCCGGCAGGCCAGGTCCAACACCATGGCGTCCAGCGCGGCGCCGAGGCCCGCCCCTTCGGCCACGGCGACGAACGTCTCCGGCGGGATCTGCATTCCGTTGGGCGCGGTCCAGCGCGCCAGGGCTTCCACTGCCACGGGTGCGCACTCGGGCAGCCTCACCACGGGCTGGTAGGCCAGGATGAACCCGGGTGGCACCCCTCCGTCGGCCTGCCGTAGCGCACCCGGGAAATCCACCGACACCCCTGACGTGGGTCGATAGATCACCGCGGTGTCCTTGCCGAGTCGCTTACCTGCATACATCGAGATGTCGGCCTGTCTGAGCAGGTCGTCGGACGTCGGTGCCTCCGAGTCCGTGGGTCGCACCAGGCCCATGCTGGCCCGCACACGCACCGACGAGCCGTGCACGGCGAACGGATCCCGCAGCGCCACGCGAAGCCGGTCCGCGACAGTCTCGGGCGCCTCGTGATCGCCCTCGATCAAGATCGCGAACTCGTCCCCGCCGAACCTTGCCAGGGTGTCGGATGCGCCGACACAACTCTGGAGGCGCGCGCCGACAGCGCGTAGCAACTCGTCACCGGCGGCATGACCGTACTTGTCGTTGACTTCTTTGAAGTCGTCGAGGTCGACGAAGATGAGGACGAATCGGCCGTGGCCCATGGCGGCATCGAGTCGTTTCGCGAACAACAGCCGGTTGGGCAGCCCGGTCAGCGAGTCGTGATGCACCTGGTGCGCCAGCCGGCTTTGCGCGTCGAGCAGCCGTTGCGTCAACAGACGCTGTGCGCGCATCGCCAGCACCTGTCGAGCGGTGGCGAGCATGACCATCGCCAGCGCGGCCAGAATCACCGCGTGGTCCAACCGCCGCCCGATCGCGAGGTGGTAGGCCAGCAGCGTCATGACGCTGATGAATCCGACGTAGGGCTGGACGGCTTGCACCCAGTCCAGGGCCTCCTCCCGGCGAACCCCGGAATTCTGCGGCCGCAGTTCCAGCACGGAGAACGCAATCATCAAGGGACCGAGAATGGTTCCGACGCCGCCCCACAGATCTCCGCTGTCGACGCCGACGGTGCGCAGGTAGGCAACGAATCTGTCTGATGCCACGATCAGCACGATGCCGCCGGACAGCAGCAGGTAATTGGCCCGGTTCGGGCGATCGCTGCGGTACGCCATCGCCATCAGCACCGCTGCCACCACGACAACAAGCGATAACAACGAGTACGCGATCACGATCGAGGGCTCCCGCGAGCGGGGCAGCGCGGCGCCCGTCATGGCGCCCAGGCCGGCGACGAAGGCCAGAATCGAGAAGGATGTCGCTGCCACCGCACCGTCGAGAACGACGACGACGCGGGAATGCCGCATGGGCCCCTCCCGGCCGCCACGCAGCGCTCCGCTGCTTCGGGCCAGGAGCACCATTGCGGCCAGCGAGAACACCGGCGGTAGGAAATAGGCGACCACTCCGGCAGGCGGCGCGGCGATGCCGTCTTTGGCTGATCCGCTCAACCACCAGAACAGTTCACCGACAAGCCAACTGGTCATGGCAGCGATGACGAGCAGTCGCCACAGCCGTGCGGCTCCGATCACGCGGCGCGCCACCACCACCGCACAGCACAACGCTCCCGCGCCGACAGCGGATTGCAGCCCGATGGCGACCCACCGGGCGACAGCGTCGCCGAACAGCGCAAGTGCGTTGATCCAGGCCAGGGCAGCAACGGCGGCAAAGAGGCCGAAGCGCAACTGGCTACCATTCAACGACACCGAACCCCCTCTCCGGAATCTCGCCGGTCCCACCCCATGGTGTCACGTTCGAAAAGCGTGCCCCGCCGGTTCAGCATGCGACCGGGCACCCGATGACATCGAGATATGGGCAAACTATCGGCACCGAAGCGGGCTAACGGCCGGCACAGTCAGCGGCTGGACCCCGGCGTACCACCCGGTTACGTTGGTGCCGGCTGACGGCAGCGGGACGGAGATGGCGCGCATGGTCACATTGGACCGTCTCGTCAACGTGCTGGGCGGCTACGGCGTCCAGCTCAGATCCGGCGCGACGGCCCGCTCGACGGAGTTGCGCAGCGTGGTTCTGCACGAAGACCGCGACGTCGGAGGAGACGTGCTGCTGGCCATCGGCGCCCACTCGATCGACGCGGCGGTCGAGTGGGCGCGGTCGGCGCGCGCGGCGGCGGTGCTGGTCCGCGATGACGGAACCCCCGTTGTCACCGTCACAGCTGATGATCCCGCGGTCCTGACCGTCGACCCGGCCGTGTCGTGGAGCGAGCTGGCCGCGGTGGTGTTCGGCCTCGTCATGGAAGGCCGCGAGACGGAATCCGGGCGTGGCCCCACCGATCTCTTCGCCTTGGCCGACAGCCTGGCCGATGCTGTCGGGCACGCGGTGACCATCGAGGACCGTCACTCGCGGGTGCTGGCCTACTCGCGGCGACAGCAATATGCCGACGCCGCCCGCGCTGACACCATTCTGTCGCGGCAGCAGTCCGATTCCTTGCGTGCGCTGTTCGTCTCCCGCGGGGTGGTCAGGCATCTGACGGAATCCGACGTCCCCCTCTTCGTCTCCCCGGCCGCCGAGCACGGTTTGACCGGTCGCATGGTGGTCGCGGCCCGGGCCGGCCGTGAACTGCTCGGCTCGGTGTGGGTGGCGTGTGAGGCAGAACTGCGCGGCACCCAGCTGCGCGCGCTGGCAGACGGAGCGCGCATGGTCGCGCTGCACCTGCTGCGCTCACGCGCGAGCGCAGATCTGGAACGCCAGGTGGAGTCCGATCTCGTGATCGGCCTACTCGGCGGCACGGTGGACGCGCCGACGGTGGCCAGCAAGCTCGCCCTCCCTCCATCGGGGTTGCGGGTGATCGCGCTGCGGGCCCGCGTCGGCGACGAGCGGCACGCCGCGCTGCTGCTGGCGTTCGAGCACGCCACGATGGGTTTCGGATGGTCGCGCCCGGGTCGCAGCACGCTGTCGGGCACCACTGTGTACACCGTGCTTCCGGGCGAGTCGGCATCGGCGTCCCGGCGTTGGGTGGCTGACCTGTGCGCCGCACTCCCCGGAGACGCCACTGTGCACGCCGGAATCAGTGGCACTGCAACAGTTCTCGACCTTTCGGCAGCGCGCGACGAGGCTGACGAGTGTCTGGCGTTGCACGAACTCAGGTCCAGCGCCGGTCAAGCGCCCGCCTACGACGAGTCCTGGGACGACATCCTGCTGCAGCGGCTGCGGGTCGCCGGGGGCGTCGGCCGCAGGCCGCAACGAGGACCCGTCGCCGAACTGCGCCGCCACGACCGGGAGTTCGCGACCCACTACGTCGACACACTTCGGGCGTGGCTGGCCGGTCAGGGTGATCTCCACCAGGCGGGCGCGCTGCTCGGCGTCCACGAGAACACGGTGCGCTACCGGCTGCGCAAGATGGCCGATGTCACCGATCTGGACCTGACCGACGCACGGAAGCGCCTGGCGATGACAGTTGAGCTCGCCGCTACCGACGGCTCCCCGGTGTTGTCGGATCACAACAAACTGACGTGAGCTGATTGTCCCGTCGACGCAACCGGTAGGCGACCATTCACTGCCACCATCGATGGTGACGGCGATATCCAGACGGAGATGACGTGATGCCCGCGCAGTGCGGGCCGTCGACCTGGTGCGCTGACCCGAAACTCGCATCCAGTCGTCA
>JBEVFK010000104.1:0-21458 GCA_040512325.1 Mycobacterium sp.
TCGGTGGCCACCCGCGCCGCGTTCGGGCAGGTGCTCAACGACGTCGCGCCGAAGTTGCCCGAATTGTGGGGCGGTTCAGCCGATCTCGCGGGCAGCAACAACACCACCATCAAGGGCGTCAAATCCTTCGGCCCGCCGTCGATCTCCACCGAGGACTTCACCGCGGACTGGTACGGCCGAGTGCTGCACTTCGGCATCCGCGAGCATGCGATGGGTTCGATCCTGTCCGGCATCGTGCTGCACGGACCCACCCGCGCGTTCGGCGGCACGTTCATGCAGTTCTCCGACTACATGCGTCCCGCGGTGCGCCTGGCGTCGCTGATGGACATCGACACCATCTACATCTGGACCCACGATTCCATCGGCCTGGGCGAGGACGGCCCCACCCACCAACCGATCGAGCATCTCGCGGCCTTGCGTGCCATCCCGAAGTTGTCGGTGGTGCGCCCGGGTGACCCGAACGAGACCGCCTACGCCTGGCGCAGCATCATCGCGCGCGGCAACGGCGCCGGCCCGGTCGGTTTCATCTTGACCCGTCAGGGCATCCCGGTATTGGAAGGCACCGACGCCGAAGGCGTCGCCAAGGGCGGCTACGTCCTGGGTGGCGGCAGTCCTGCTGATGACGCCGACGTGATCATCATCGGCACCGGTTCCGAGCTGCAACTGGCCGTCGAGGCCCAGAAGCAGTTGGCGGCCAAGGACATCGTGGCCTACGTGGTCTCGATGCCGTGTGTGGAGTGGTTCGAGAGCCAGCCCAAGGAGTACCGCGATTCAGTGCTCCCGCCGGATGTTTCGGCGCGGGTGGCGGTCGAAGCCGGAATTGCGCAGTCCTGGCACAAGCTGGTCGGCGACACCGGCGAGATCATCTCGATCGAGCACTACGGCGAGTCCGCTGACGACAAGACGCTGTTCCGTGAGTTCGGCTTCACCGCAGAGGCCGTGGTCGCCGCCGCCGAACGCACCATGGACAACTAAGTGCGACTGGACAACTGAAGACCAAACACAGAAGAAGGCGAACCCATGACCCAGAATTCGAACCTGGCCGCGCTTTCCGCCGCCGGTGTTTCCGTATGGCTCGACGACCTGTCGCGGGACCGGCTGCAATCCGGCAACCTGCAGGAACTGATCGACACCAAGAGCGTCGTCGGTGTCACCACCAACCCGTCGATCTTCCAGGCGGCGCTGTCGAAGGGCACGGCCTACGACGCGCAGGTCAAGGAACTGGCCGAACGCGGCGCTGACGTGGACGCCACCATCCGTACCGTCACCACCGACGACGTGCGCAATGCGTGTGACGTCTTCGCGCCGATCTTCAAGAGCTCCGGCGGCGTCGACGGCCGGGTGTCGATCGAGGTGGATCCGCGACTGGCCCACGACACCGACAAGACCATCCTGCAGGCCATCGAGCTGTGGAAGATCGTCGACCGGCCCAACGTGCTGATCAAGATCCCGGCCACCGAAGCCGGCGTGCCCGCGATCGCGTCCGTCATCGCCGAAGGCATCTCGGTCAACGTGACGCTGATCTTCTCCGTCGAGCGGCACCGCCTGGTCATGGATGCCTACCTCAAGGGTCTGGAGAAGGCGAAAGAGGCCGGTCACGACCTGTCCAAGATCCATTCGGTGGCCTCGTTCTTCGTCTCCCGCGTCGACACCGAGATCGACGCCCGGCTCGAGAAGATCGGCTCGGACGAGGCGCTGGCCCTGCGCGGTCAGGCCGGCGTCGCCAACGCCCGGCTGGCCTATGCCGCCTACGAAGAGATCTTCGTCGGCGGCGCGCAGTTCGAGGCACTGAAATCCGCCGGTGCACTGGTGCAGCGGCCGCTCTGGGCGTCCACCGGCGTGAAGAACCCGGACTACTCCGACACCCTCTATGTCACCGAACTGGTGGCGCCGAACACGGTGAACACCATGCCGGAGAAGACCATGGACGCGGTGGCCGACCACGGCGTAATCACCGGTGACACCGTGTCCGGCACCGCGGGTCCCGCCCAGGAGGTCTTCGACTCTCTCGAAGCCATCGGCATCGACCTCACCGACGTCTTCCTGGCGCTGGAGAACGAAGGCGTCGAGAAGTTCGAGAAGTCGTGGTTGGAGTTGATCGAGGCCACTCAGGGTCAGCTCGACGAGAAGAAATGACCGAGACCGCCGCCACCGACTGGGACAACCCGTTACGGGACAAACGCGACAAGCGGATGCCCCGGATCGCCGGTCCCTGCGTGGTCGTGATCTTCGGCGTCACCGGCGATCTCGCCACCAAGAAGCTGATGCCGGCGATCTACGATCTGGCCAACCGCGGACTCTTGCCGCCCACCTTCTCCCTGGTGGGTTTCGGCCGCCGCGACTGGGCCGACGAGGACTTCGGCAATATCGTGCTCAAGGCCGTGCAGGCGCATGCCCGCACACCGTTCCGCCAAGAGGTCTGGGACCGGCTGGCGGAGGGAATCCGGTTCGTCCAAGGCACCTTCGACGACGACGCCGGGTTCGCCCGGCTGTCGGACACCCTGGACAAGCTCGACAGTGAACGTGGCACCGGCGGCAATCATGCGTTCTATCTGTCGATTCCGCCGAACGCGTTCCCGGTGGTGTGCGAGCAGCTGTCGAAGTCAGGTCTGGCCAGGCCGGACGGCGATCGCTGGAGCCGGGTGGTGATCGAGAAGCCGTTCGGCCACGACCTCGACAGCGCCAAGGCGCTCAACAAGGTGGTCAACAGCGTCTTCCCGGAAGAATCGGTGTTCCGCATCGACCACTATCTGGGCAAGGAGACGGTGCAGAACATCCTGGCGCTCCGGTTCGCCAACCAGTTGTTCGACCCGATCTGGAACGCCCACTATGTCGACCACGTCCAGATCACCATGGCCGAGGACATCGGCCTCGGCGGGCGCGGTGGCTATTTCGACGGTGTCGGCTCCGCGCGCGACGTCATCCAGAACCACTTGACCCAGCTGCTCGCGTTGACCGCGATGGAAGAGCCGGTCAGCTTCAGCCCCGCCGAACTGCAGGCCGAGAAGATCAAGGTACTTTCGGCGACCCGGCTGGCGGAACCGTTGGACGAGAACACCTCCCGCGGTCAGTACACCGCGGGCTGGCAGGGCGGCGAGAAGGTCATCGGTCTGCTCGAGGAGGAAGGCTTCTCCACGACCTCCACCACCGAGACCTTCGCTGCGATCACCCTCGAGGTCGATACCCGCCGCTGGGCGGGCGTGCCCTTCTATCTGCGGACCGGAAAACGCCTGGGCCGCAGAGTCACCGAGATCGCTCTGGTCTTCAAACGCGCGCCGCACCTGCCGTTCGACGCCACCATGACCGACGAACTGGGCAAGAACGCGTTGGTGATCCGGGTGCAGCCCGACGAGGGCATCACCCTGCGGTTCGGCTCCAAGGTGCCCGGGCATTCGATGGAGGTCCGCGACGTCAACATGGACTTCTCCTACGGATCAGCCTTCGCCGAGGACTCACCCGAAGCCTATGAACGACTCATCCTCGACGTGCTCCTCGGCGAGCCGTCGTTGTTCCCCGTGAACCAGGAGGTCGAATTGTCCTGGAAGATACTGGATCCCGCGCTCGAATACTGGGCGTCCCATGGAAAGCCTGACCCGTATGTGTCCGGCGGGTGGGGGCCCGATTCGGCGTTCGAGATGCTGCAGCGGACCGGCCGGGAATGGCGGAGGCCCTAAGTGATTGTCGATCTTGAAGCAACCACCACCAACACGGTCAACAAGAAGCTGGACGCACTGCGTGAAGAGGGCGGGGCGTTCACCATGGCCAGGGTGCTCACCCTGGTCATCGCCCCCGACAGCGAAGACGTCCTCGAAGAATCCATCGAGGCGGCCAACGCGGCCAGTCGCGAGCATCCCTGCCGGGTGATCGTCGTGCTGCCCAAAGACCGGGACGCCGGCGAAGCGAAACTCGACGCCCAGATCCGGGTGGGGCACGACGCGGGCGCGGGTGAAGTGGTGGTGCTCAAGCTGTCCGGACCGCTGGCCGCGCACGCCAGCAGCGTGGTCACCCCCTTCCTGCTGCCCGACACCCCGGTGGTGGCCTGGTGGCCCGATGTCGCACCGCGGGTGCCTGCCCAGGACCCGTTGGGACAGTTGGCCATCCGCCGGATCACCGACGCCACCTTCGGCACCGACCCGCTCGCCTGCATCAAGAGCAGGCTGGAGGGTTACACCCCGGGCGATACCGATCTGGCCTGGAGCCGGATCACCTATTGGCGGGCGATGCTGACCTCGGCCCTGGATCAGGGGCCGCGCGAGACGATCCAGTCGGCGCTGGTGTCCGGCCGCAAGGAGGAACCGGCACTGGACATCCTGGCAGGGTGGCTGGCCAGTCGCATCGACGGTCCCGTGCAACGTGCGGTCGGCGACCTCAAGGTCGAACTGGTCCGCGCAGGAGAGACCATCACGTTGAGCCGCCCGCAGTCCGGGGTCACCGCGACCCTGAGCCGAACGGGCAAACCCGATGCCAAACTCCTGTTGGCGCGCCGGGAAACCCGCGACTGCCTGGCCGAGGACATGCGCAGGCTCGACGCGGACGAGATCTACTTGGCCGCCCTGCAAGGAATCGACAAGGTGCAGTACTCATGAGCGAGACAATCATCGAAACCTACGCCGACACCGACGAATTGGTGGCCGCCGCGGGCGATCGGCTGATTGCGGCGATCGCCGAGGCAGTTCAGTTGCGCGGGCAGGCGTTCGTCGCGCTGACCGGGGGCGGTACCGGGGTGAAGCTGCTCAAGCATCTCGGTGACAACGACGCGGTCATCAACTGGGCGGCCGTCCATCTGTTCTGGGGTGACGAACGCTACGTGCCGGAAGACGATGACGAACGCAACGACAAGCAGGCCCGCGAGGCGCTGCTGGACCGTATCGACATCCCCGACCGCAACATCCACGCCATGCCGGCCTCCGACGGTGAGTTCGGCGAGGACATCGATGCCGCCGCGCTGGCGTATGAACAGGTACTGGCCGCCAATGCGCCCGACGGCGAACCGACCCCGGAATTCGACGTGCATCTGCTCGGCATGGGTGAAGAAGGTCATGTCAACTCGCTGTTCCCGCACACCGCGGCCACGGCCGAGAAGTCCCGCTACGTGGTGGGCGTCGAGGACTCGCCCAAGCCGCCGCCGCGCCGGATCACACTGACCTTTCCGGCGGTCAACCGGTCGCGGGAAGTGTGGCTGGTGGTCTCCGGTGGCGGCAAGGCCGACGCGGTTGCCGCCGCCGTCGGCGGGGCTCAGGCCAGCGATTGGCCGGCCGCCGGCGCTGTCGGCACCGCCAAGACCGTTTGGCTGCTCGACGCCGCCGCTGCGGCAGAGATCGCCGACTGAGAGTTTGTGACGATGTGTGCCGGGTCATACTGACCGGATGGCAGACAAGGACGTCACCTCCGGTAAGACGCGGCCCGCACAGCAGCGGTTGCGGACGCTGGCGCAGGCGGCGCTGAATGCCGATGTCACCGTAGGCCAGGTCGACACCCTGCTCGCCGGGTTGACCGAGACACTTGATGATCTGAACAACTCCACCGACAATCTCGATGCCACCATGGAGCGGTTCAACGCCACCATCAGCCGCATCGACGAACTGGCTCCCCGCCTGCTGGCGATCGTCGACCGCATGGAGACCATTGTCGATCGGGTGGAACGCATCGTGGGCGTCGGCGAGGCGGTGGTGATGCCCATCGCGGCGACGGAGAACGCGGTGCGCGGGATCGTCAGCGCAGTACGTCATCGTGCCGGCTTGTAGAGGCGGGACCCAGGTCGGCGGGGTGGCATGCTTGCAGCATCTCTGGCTGATCGACTACCGCGTTCCCTCAACGCATTTGCCAACGTCTGCCACCGAATGGCCGTAGCCGTACTTCGTTGATCCTCGCCGCCCGGACGACGGAGGCTGATCCCGATGAGCGAGCCCCGGTACACCACCACCAGACTCGGCAAGCCGCACCCTGGGCCGGTGGCCCGACACTGCACGTCGTCGAAACCGCCTCGGGGTTGGAACATTTGAGGTTCGACGCGTTCACCGGCGAAGAGCACTACCACTACCTCACCCGGGTGTGCAGAGTCATCGGGTGGGGTTCGACAGCGTGACTGACGGGCCGTTCGTCGACTGGATCGTGGCGCGAGTGAACCACAGGCTGCCCGAGCTGCTCCGGTTCGCCGATCCCGCCGCGAACTGCACCTCGCCTGAGCGCAGGGAATCTCTGCGGCAGGAGCGTGCCTGGACGGGCTGACCATTCGCTAGCCTGGGCAACGATGACCTTCTCGTATGCCACCGTCCTCGAGACGATCCGGCTGAGTCCCCGCATGATCCGGATCGTTCTGCAGGTCGAAGACCCGGCTGCCCTGGCGGTGAAACCGGCCGGTGATTCTGCCGTCGGGGTGTACTTCCCCGTGTCCGACCGGGACGCCGTTGACGAGGACACCGTTGACCAGGACACCGTTGACCAGGACACCGAACCCGAGGGCCGCAACTACTCGGTGCGGGCGCAGGACGGGGCCCGGATCGACCTCGACATCGTCCTGCATGCCCGCGGACCCGGCACCGAATGGGCCGTCTCCACCAAACCGGGTGACCGGGTGGGGCTCGACCATGCCCGGTCCTGGTACCGCCCCCCGGTGGGCGCCGACTGGCAGCTGCTGGTCACCGATCTGTCCGGGCTGCCGGCCTGCGCCCGCGTCATCGAAGAACTGCCCGATGACGTCCCGGCCATCGTGCTCGCCGAAGTGGTCGACGACGATGATCTCGCGTATCTGCCGACCAGGGCGAACGTCACCGTCATCCCGACCGTAGGCACCGGAAACGGCTACGCCTCAAGCCGTCTCGCCGAACTCACCCGCGACGTGGACCTGCCTGCCGGTCACGGCTACTGCTGGTTCGCCGGGGAAGCCGCGGAGTCTCGTACCGTCCGCAAACACTTCCGCGGCCTCGGCTGGACCGTCGACCAGCTCGACATCACCGGCTACTGGCGGTTCGACTCCGAGAAGTGGGACCAGGAGTTCGCCCTCGTAGCCGACGACTTGGTGGCCGTGTACGAGAAAGCGCTGGCCGACGGCAAAGGTGACAAGGTGGCCTCCGAGGAGTTCGACGAAGCCCTCGAGCGGGCCGGTCTCTGACCGCCGTGACCGCTCAGGCACCGGCTTCCGTGCCGCCCCCGACGGCGGTGCGTCCGGCACACCACCTGACCGGCACGGCACGGCTGGTCGGACTGCTGGCGGCGACCGGTCTGCTGGCGGTGATGGGTGTGGCCAGCCTGGCCGTCGGCACCGAGAACGTCGCACTGTCCACGGTGTGGCAGGCGGTGACCGACTACCACGACATCGGTGATCAGTGGATCGTCCACGACCTGCGCATCCCCCGCACCGTGCTGGCACTGCTGGTCGGGTTGGCGCTGGGCTTGGCAGGCACGCTGATCCAGGCAGTGGGACGAAACCCGCTGGCCGATACCGAGATCCTCGGAATCAATTCGGGTGCAGCGCTTTTCGTGGTGAGCGCTATCGCCTTCTTCGGTGTCCGCGATGTTACGGGCTACATCTGGTTCGCCTTTGCCGGTGCGCTGTTCGCGATGGTGCTGGTGTATCTGGTGGGCATGACCGGGCGCACTGCCGCCACCCCGGTGCGGGTGTTGCTCGCCGGTGTCGCGATCGCCGCGGTTCTCGACGGCATCGGCTTCGCCGTGCGGCTGCGGTACCCACGCGCCTTCGACAACATGCGATTCTGGGATGCCGGCGCCCTCGACGGCCGTGCCCTCGAGATCTCGGCGACCATCACCCCGTTCATCGTCGTCGGCGCCGTCCTGTGCATCGTGGTGGGACGCTCGCTGAACGTCACCGCGCTCGGTGACGACCTGGCCAAGAGCATGGGCGGCAGCGTCGTACGTACCCAGGTGCTGAGTCTGATCGCGGTCACCGTGTTGGCGGGGGCGGCCACGGCGGGTGCCGGCCCCATCGGCTTCGTCGGCCTGATGGTGCCGCACGCGGTGCGTCGGTTCACCGGACCGGACTGGCGCTGGGTCCTGGCGTACGCCGCCGCCGTCGCGCCGGCGCTGCTGCTGGCCGCCGACATCCTGGGCCGGGTGGTGATCCGGCCGGCCGAACTGCCGGCCGGTATCGTCACTGCCTTCATCGGTGCCCCGGTGCTGATCTGGCTGATCCGCAAGAGCGGAGCCGATCGCTCATGAGCACCATCGAGTTCAGTCGCCGCCAGTGTGTCCTGCGGCTGGGCAACATCTCCATCAGATTGTCCTGGCGCGCGCTCGTCGTGGTGCTGGGACTGCTCGCCGGCGGTATCACCGTCGCCGTCCTCGCCATCGGCATCGGCAAGTACTCGATAGCGCCCGCGGATGTTCTCGGCGTCCTGTTCGGCACCAACACCTCGTTCGACCAGGTGGTGGTCATGGAATGGCGCATGCCGCGGATGTTGATGGCGCTGCTGGTCGGGGCCGCGCTCGGCCTCTCCGGCGCGATCTTCCAGGCGCTGACCCGCAATCCGCTCGGCAGCCCCGACATCATCGGCATCAACTTCGGGGCCTATACCGGTGCCCTGGTGGTCTTCGCGACGGTCGGTGTCGGGTACTACGCCGTGGCGGCCGGTGCTCTGGTGGGCGCCCTGGTGACGGCGGTGCTGGTGTACACGCTGTCGTACCGCAACGGAGTCGCCGGGTACCGGCTGATCGTCGTCGGCATCGGGGTCAGCGCAGTACTGAACTCGGTGAACCAGTGGATCGTGATCAAACTCGACTTTCACACCGCGGTGACCGCCGCGGTCTGGCAACAAGGCACGCTCAGCGGCCTGAGCTGGACCCAGGTGGTACCGATGACGGCCTGTCTGGCCGTCCTGGTCGCCGTGCTGGTGGCGCTCGGCCCCCAGCTGCCGGTGATGCAGATGGGCGACGACGCCGCCGGCGCCCTCGGCGTGCGCACCGAGCGGGCCAGGCTGGCCTACCTCGGTGTCGGCGTCGCCTTGGTCGCGTTGGCGTGTGCCGCGGCGGGTCCCATCACCTTCATCGCCCTGGCTGCCCCGCAGATCGCGCGGCGCCTCACCGCGACCCCAGGGGTGGGACTGGTGCCGTCGGCCGCCATGGGTGCGGTGCTGCTGCTCGTCGGAGACGTGATCGCCCAGCATCTGCTGCCCGGAAATGAGCTGCCGGTGGGAGCGGTCACGGTCTCGTTGGGCGGCGCGTATCTGATCTATCTGCTGGTTTCACAGGCAAGGACACGATGAACACCCCGCGGCTGCGCACCGAGAAACTCACGGTGGGTTACGACGACAACACCATCATCACCGACCTGACGGTCGGCATTCCGGACGGGCGGGTCACCGCGATCGTCGGCCCCAATGCGTGCGGCAAGTCCACGCTGCTGCGGGGGTTGGCGCGGTTGTTGAAACCCGCCGGCGGCGAGGTGATCCTCGACGGTCTCGATATCAACACCATGCACACCAAGGAGGTGGCCAGGCGGCTGGGGTTACTCCCCCAGACCTCCATCGCCCCGGAAGGGATCACCGTCGCAGATCTGGTGTCCCGCGGCCGTTTTCCCCATCAGAAGGTGCTGCGCCAGTGGTCACCGGCCGACGCCGAGGCGGTGGCCGAGGCCATGCGCGCCACTGCCGTGACGGAGCTGTCCGGCCGGTTGGTCGACGAGCTGTCCGGCGGTCAGCGCCAGCGTGTGTGGGTGGCGATGGTGCTCGCGCAGGAGACGCCGCTGGTGCTGCTCGACGAGCCCACCACCTACCTCGACATCGCCCACCAGGTGGAGTTGCTGGACCTGTTCGCCAAACTGAACCGGGAGCAGGACCGCACGGTGGTGGCGGTGCTGCACGACCTCAACCACGCCTGCCGCTACGCCGACCACATCATCGCGATGAAGTCGGGACAGATTGTGGTGCAAGGCAACCCGAGCGACGTCATCACCGAGCAGTTGGTGGAGGACGTCTACGGTCTCAAGTGCCAGATCATCGACGACCCGCAGACGGGGACGCCCCTGGTGGTCCCGAGGGCGTCCCCGCATCTGCGGGCGCGGCGGTAGGACCTAGGCGTTGGCCAGGTCGGCGACGGGCCTGCCGCCGAGCGCGTTCGCCAGCTGCGGGGTCAGGACGTCGAGCGCGTAGAGCAGGGCGTCGGGACCGCTGTAGGTCAGCGCACCGCTGAGGTTGGATTCGAACGTGGTGTAAAGCGTGCGGTCTTCGGTGACCACCGGCAGGCGCGCGAACGCCGGTGACGCCAGCATCTGCTCCTTGGTGGCACCGTTGACGAACAACACGTCCTTGTTGAGCTCTTCGAGCTTCTCCTCGCTGACGTCACCGTCGACGTCCTGGGTGGCGAAGCCCAGTGCGGTGAACAGCGAGCGACGCGGATCGTTTTCCGGCAGCAGCCAGTGGCCGCCACTTTCCGGGCCGAAGTCCACCACCAGGGTCTTGTCGGCGAAGTCGGGATTGGCGCTCTTGGCCTCGTCGATCCGGGCTTTCACCTTGTCGACCAGTTCCTTGGCCTGATCTTCCTTGCCGAGGGCTGTCCCGGTGGTCAGCAACTGCACGTCCCACGGAGTTTCCTCGTCGGCGTAGTCGCCGGACTGGATCACCGTCGGGGCGATCTGCGACAGCCGATCGTAGGTCTCCTGGTCGATCGTTTCGTAGATCGCGAAGATCACATCCGGCTCTTGCGCGGCGATGGCCTCGAAGTCGATCTCGTCCGCACCCCAGGTGGGAATGTCTTTTCCGCCGGTGGCGGCCTGCACCCACGGGTAGCCGTTGTACTCCTCGAAGAACTCTCGGCTACTCACCGGGACCACCCCGAACGGCAGCACGAAGTCCTGATCCGTCCACCCCACGGTGACCACCCGCGTCGGGTTCGGCGGCACCGTCGTCTCACCGAACTTGTGACTGATCGTCACACCGTCGGCAGCCGCGGTCTCGCTTGCGCTCGACGACGATCCACTGTCCGACGACGATCCACATCCGGCGATCATCCCGGCCAGCAGCACCAGCCCCGCGATCACGACTCCGGCTCGACTGGCGGTCCGGCTGAAAATCCGGAACCACCCCCCAAAAACCAATCCCACGGCACATCCCTTCGCTTCGCAACATTGCAGTCAGCTTGTTAGAGCAGGCTAACCAATGTTCCATCGCGCCGGGCACCCCACCTTCTCACAGCAAGTTGTCAGAAAACTGTGGGACTCAAGGGTTTTGATGCGCTGACCTGCGCAGGGTCCGCCCTAACCGGAGTTTCGCAATGCGGTGGCCAAACCGCTCATCGTCAGCAGAATTCCTCGCTGTACCCGTTCATCGGTGGCCCCCGACCGGTATTGCCGCAGCAATTCGACCTGCAGATGGTTCAGCGGCTCCAGGTACGGGAACCGGTTGAACACCGATCTGGCCAGTGCCGGATTGTCGGCGAGCAGATCGTCATGGCCGGTGATCGCCTTGTACATCGTGATGGTCCGGTCGTGCTCGGCAACGATCTTGTCGAACACCCGATGCCGCAGCGCTTCGTCTTCCACCAGTTCGGAGTACCGCGCCGCCAACCCCAGATCCGCCTTGGCCAACACCTGGGCCATGTTCGACAGCACCGTCGCGAAGAACGGCCAGCGCCGGTACAGGTCCTGCAACACCTCCAGGCGCGCTTCCTTGCCCTCACCCTCACCGACGTAATCGGCGAAGGCGGTGCCCGTTCCGTACCAGCCGGGCAGCATCACCCGTGACTGGCTCCAGGCCAGCACCCACGGGATCGCGCGCAGGTCGGCGATCGACGTGGTGGGTTTGCGTGAGGTGGGCCGGCTCCCGATGTTGAGTGCCCCGATCTCGCTGACCGGCGTCGACTCCTTGAAGTACTCGACGAAACCCGGTGTGTCATGCACCAATCCGGAATAGGCGCGTTGCGCCCGTGCCGCCAGGTCGTCGAGCAACTCGTAGGCCGAGTCGGCCGTGTCACCCAGGCCCTCGATGTCGAGCAGCGTGGACTCCAGCGTGGCGGCTACCAGGGTCTCCAAGTTGCGGTGGGCGATACGGGGTTCGGCATACTTCGCGGCGATGATCTCGCCTTGCTCGGTGATCCGCAGCGATCCCCGCACCGCGCCGGGCGGCTGCGCCAGGATCGCGTCGTAGCTGGGGCCACCGCCGCGGCCGACGGTGCCGCCGCGGCCGTGGAACAGGCGCATCCGGATGCCGGTGGTGCGGGCCATCTCGACCAGATCGAGCTCGGCGCGGTAGAGCGCCCAGTTCGCCGCCAGATATCCGCCGTCCTTGTTGGAGTCGGAGTACCCGAGCATGACTTCCTGGCTTTCGCCGCGGGCGTGGACCAACCCCCGGTACAGCGGCAGCCCCAGCACCGCCGTCATGATCGCGGCGCCGTTCTGCAGGTCGTCGATCGTCTCGAACAGCGGCACGATGCCGACGGGGCTGTACGGGTGCTCGCCGGAGGCGTCGAGCAGGCCCGCCTCTTTGAGCAGCAGTGCGGCCTCGAGCATGTCCGAGACCGACTGGCACATCGAGATGATGTAGTTGGGCACCGCACTGGGTCCGAACACCTCGACGGCGCGGGCGCCCGAGCGCACGATGTCGAGTTCCTTGCGGGCCAGTTCCGAGAGTTCGGCGTGCTCCCCGGTCAGGGGTCTGCGGGTGCTCAACTCACGCACCAGGAGGTCGACGCGCTCCTGTTCGGGCAGCGCCACATAGTCCGGGTGCACACCGGCCCAGGCCAGGAGTTCGGCAACCACCTCTTCGTGCACCTCGGAGTTCTGCCGCATGTCCAGACCGGACAGGTGGAAGCCGAACACGTGCACCGCTTCGCGGAGCCGGGCCAGCCGGTCATCGGCGAGCAATGCACTGCCGTTGGCGCGGAGGGAGGCGTCGACGACGTCGAGATCGGCGACCAGTTCCGCGGGGGTGAGGTAGCGGGGCAGGCCGAGGTGCAGCTGGTGTTCGGGCTGGCGGTCCAGCACCTCGGTGGCGGTGGCCGACAGCCGGGCATGAATCACCCGCAGCGCCCGGCGGTACGGTTCGTCAGCCCGGGCGGGTTCGACGCAGGTGTCGGCCAGCGCGGTCAGCTCGTCGCTGATCTGCACCAGCCGCGCCGACATCGACAGTTCCTCCTCCAGCGCGGTCAACTCGGTGAAGTAGTGCCGGAACGCGGTGTAGGCGGCGCTGCCGGTGGCCAGGCGCACCACCTCGGCGGTGACGTTCGGGTTGCCGTCCCGGTCGCCGCCGATCCACGACCCGGGACGCAGGATCGGTTCCGGCAACAGCTCGGCGTCGGGCCAGCGGGCCTGCAGCGCGTGCCGCACCTCGGCGTTGACCTGCGGGATCACCTCGAAGAACGCCGCCGGGTAATAGCGCAGCCCGGTCTCGATCTCGTCCTGGATCTTCAAGCGGGACAACCGGATCAGCGCCGTCTGCCACAGCATCAGGATCTGCCTGCGCAGCTCGAAGTCGATGTTCGCGCCGTCCCCGGTCGACGTCAGCCCGGCCGAGCGCAACCGCATCAGCTCGGTGATCCGGTGCTGGGTGTCGAAGATGGTGCGCCGCCGCGTCTCGGTGGGATGTGCGGTGATCACCGGCGACACCAGTGCGCCGGTCAACGCATCGGCCACGGTGGCCGCATCCAGGTCGGCGGCGTCGAGCTTGAGGTAGGTGGCGGCCAGGCTGCTGTTCTGCGGCGGCTCCCCCGCCGCCACGTGGATGGCGCGCCGGCGTTCCCGGTGGATGTCTTCGGCGACATTGGCCAGCAGTGCGAAGTGGGTGAAGGCCCGGATCACCGGAATGGCCGTCTTGGCGTCGATGCCGTCAAAGATCTTCGCCAGCTCGGCCCGGTCGATCTCGGAGCGCCGCACCCGGAACGATTCGACCCGGGCCCGCTCGACGAGGTCGAAGATCTCGTCGCCGTTCTGGTCACGCACCGTGTCGCCCAGCATGGCGCCCAGCAGCCTGATGTCTTCGCGCATCGGCTCGGTTGCCTCCCGCCCGACCTGGGTGCGGTGGACGTCTCCGATGGGTTCCAACGCAGTTTCTGAGGGGTCAACCATGGGTACAAGTATCGACGCCTCGGGAACGGGGCGCACGACGAGGACTCAGCGCGAGTCGGTCGAGCCCCGCTGAGGAGCGAGCAGTTCAGGCCTGGCGCGACTCCATCGACTGCAGCCACATCTCCAGGACGGCGAGCTGCCACAGGGCGTTGGAGCCCAAGGTGGTGCGGGTCGCGTTCGGCGCCGCGAGCAGGTTCTCCACCGCCGCACTGCGGTAGAGGCCGCGGTTGCGGGCCGCCTCGCCGGTGAGGGCTTCGCGAACCATGTCGAGGATCGGTCCGTCGAGGTGCCGGATGCCGGGCACCGGGAAGTAGCCCTTGGTCCGGTCGATCACCTCGGCAGGCAGCAGGGCGCGTGACGCGTCCTTCAGAATGCCTTTGCCGCCGGCGGCGAGCTTGAGGTCACCGGGACAGGTGGCGGCCAGTTCCACGAAGTCGTGGTCCAGGAACGGCACCCGGGCTTCCAGCCCCCAGGCCATGGTCATGGTGTCCACACGCTTGACCGGATCGTCGACCAACATCACCGTGGTGTCGAGCCGCAGCGCGGCATCGAGGGCGGTGTCGGCGCCGGCGGCACCCTGGTGCGCCGTGACGAACTGCCGGCTCGGGTCGTCTGTTGTGGCGTAGTCCGGCGAGACCAGCTTCAGCACGTCGGCGTGGGAGCGGTCGAAGAACACATCCGCGTAGGCATCGGTGACGTTGTGGCGGGCCACCTCGGCCAACGGGGGGTACCAGTCGTAGCCGGCGAGGATCTCGTCGGCACCCTGGCCCGATTGCACCACTTTGATCGACTTGCTGACTTCCTGACTGAGCAGGTAGAACGCCACACAGTCATGGCTGACCATCGGTTCACTCATTGCCGCGATGGCTTTCGGCACTGCGGGCAGCAGCCGTGATGAGTCGATGTGGATACGGTGATGATCGGTGTCGAAGGTCTTGGCGATCAGATCCGAGTAGGAGTACTCGTCACCGGGTTCCCCACCGGCAGAGTCGAATCCGATGCTGAAGGTCGAGAGTCCGTGCTGGCCCTCCTCGGCGAGCAGTGCCACCACCAGCGACGAGTCGATGCCCCCGGACAGCAGGACGCCGACGGGCACATCGGCCACCATGCGCCTGCGTACAGCGGTGCGCAGTGACTCCATCAGCGCGTCCTGCCAGTCGGCAGCCGACCAGGATGCGCGGGAGGGCTCACGCCGGAATTCCGGTGCCCAGTAGACGGTGTCGGTGTGGGTGCCATCGGGCTCGATGACACGGACGGTGGCCGGCGGCAGCTTGCGGATACCGCGGTACATGGTCAGCGGAGCCGGGACCACGGAGTGAAACGTCAGGTAGTGGTGCAGGGCGGTGCGGTCGATCTCGGTGTCCACGTCGCCTGCGGCCAGCAGGGCAGGCACGGTGGACGCGAACCGCAACCGACCCGGCGTCTGCGCAAGATAGAGCGGCTTGATGCCGAGACGATCCCTCGCGAGCGTGACGACCCCACTGCGCACATCGGTGATCGCGAAGGCGAACATGCCCTTGAAGCGATCCACGCAGCGGATTCCCCACCGGTGAAATCCCTTGATCACCACTTCGCTGTCGGCGGTCGAAAAGAACCGATAGCCAGACGATTCCAGCTCTTTCCGGAGCTCCTGATAGTTGTAGATGCAGCCGTTGAACACCAGCGTCAACCCGAGTTCGCTGTCGACCATGGGTTGAGCGCCACGGGAGGACAGATCGATGATCGACAGCCTCCGGTGTCCCAGGGCGACGGGACCATAACCGACCACGCCGTCGGAGTCCGGGCCGCGCGCCGCCATGGCGTCGGTCATCCGCGTCACCGCGCCGACGTCCGCAGACCTTCCGTCGAACCTGATCTCCCCGCAGATACCGCACATGGTTACCGCTTCCCGGCGTCGTCGATCATGATCCAGGTGTCCTTGCTGGCGCCGCCTGCCGACGAGTTGACGATGCGCGAACCACGCGGCCCCACCCGGGTCAGCGCCGCCGGCATCACGTGGGCTGTCACCGAATCGTTTGCCCCCGTTCGCAAATGGACGAAAGCTCGCAGATCGACATGGTGCGGGAACATGCCGTCGCCGTCGAAGGTCGGATGAGTGGACAGTCCCACCACTTCCTGGGCGATGAAGCGCTCGGGGTGGTTGAGCAACTCTTGACGGCAGTTCTGGAGGGTCTTGTCGCTGGCTTCCGGGCCGATGATCACCCCGCGACCGCCGGATCCGTCGACCGGTTTGACCACCATCTCGGCGAGACGGTCGACCACCTGGTCGCGTTGTTCCCGCTCAGCGCAAACCCAGGTCGGAACCTGCTGCAGCAGTGGCTTTTCACCGAGGTAGTACTCGATCATGGCGGGCACATAGGCATACACCGCCTTGTCGTCGCCGATGCCGTTGCCCAGCGCGTTGGCGATCGTGAGCCTGCCATCGCGGACGGCCTGCAGAATGCCCGGCCGTAGCAGGGTTCCGTCGTGGCCGAGCGACGACAGCAGCATGTCCTCGTCCATCCTGGTGTACGCGACGTGCACCGGGCGGACGTCGTTGCCGTGAGGTCCGCTCAGGCGCACCAACTCTCCGTCCCGCACCGACAGATCCGACGGGCTGACCACCGGGATGCCCATCTCCTTGGCCAGGAAGGTGTGCTCGAACCAGGCGGAGTCTTCCCAACCGGAGGACAGCAACACCACTTCCGGTTCGTCGGGTGCCCGCGGCGGCGCCGCTGCGCGCAAGCTGTCGAGCAGCAACGATGGGATGCACTCCACGTCAGCGACATCCGTGGAGCGTTTCAGCTCCGGCACGTGGGTGGCGAGCATCCGCCGGTTGACCATCGCGTAGGCGACACCGGACGGCACGCGCAAGTTGTCCTCGAGCACCAACCATTGGCCGGCGCCGTCGCACACCAGATCGGTACCGCCGATGTGCGCGCGCACCCGTGCTGTGGACAATCGGCCCGTGGAACGAAATCCGGATGCCCGGTCGATCACCTGCATGTTGATGATCCCGTCGGCGACGATCGCCTGCTCCGAATAGATGTCCTGCAGAAAGAGATTCAGCGCCCGGGCGCGTTGTCCCAGACCCGCTGTGAGCTCGGTCCAGTCCGCGGCGTCGATGACGCGGGGCACCAGGTCGAGGGGAAACAACTGCGCGCGAGACTGTCCGCTGACCCGGAACGTGATGCTGTCGGTCCGCTGGTCCTGTTCGATGGCCGCTTCCCTGGCCCGGAGTGCGGGGCTGCCGAGTTCGGCAAGTCGCTCGAGAATTCCGCGGTAGCCCGGCCGCGGGCAGCCTTTCGGGTCGATCGCCTCGTCGTAGGCCTCGGTCGGACCCTGACTGGACGGGTGGTAGCCGAACAAGAGCGTGGAGTCGGAATCAGATGCAGCCGCCACCTGAGGCAACGGAGATTCGCCCGACGTTTCGGCGATCAGCAGATCGACGACGTCGGTGAGCCTGCCACGTCGGCGCAGGGCCCTGCGCTGCCGCGCTGCGGAACTACCCGCCATCAGCGCCCGCCGCGTCAGGTCGTGGACCATGGGCCAGTCGCCCATTTCTTCGAGTTGCGGGCGCAGGGACCGCACCAGGTCGTCGATGACGTCAGCGGCCGGACGGGCCACCGGCCCGTGGACGTCGACCAGGGCACCTTCGAGCCCCGACCTGGCTGCGCGCCAGGTCGCCGCCCGGCCCATGGTCGGTGAGATGACGGTTGCCGGCAGCCCGGCACGGAGGGCGGCGGCCTCCCGGTCGATCAATGCGCGGAACACTCCGGCGATGAGGACGATGGTCTCCACTGACGGGCAGCTGTCGCAGATTCGCAGCTCCAGCGTGGGCGCAGCACTGGCAGGCCGAACGTCGAAGTACACCATGCCCATATCCGCGATCACACCGGAGGCGACGAGATCGCTGACCAGCGTGTCGTATTCGGCCGCCGAGGTCACCGGCGCCGACAGCCCTGTCGTGGGCCAGCGTTGCCACACCAGAGTTCGCGAACTCGAATAGCCGGAGTCGGCGCCGTCGGCCGAGAACGGCGAACTCGCACTCAGGGCAAGCAATATCGGCAGATAGGGCGCCACGCGGTTCGCGATCAAGACCGCCTCGTCCCGGTTGTCCACGCCGACGTGGATCTGGGTACCGCAGATCAGTTGCTCCCGGGCCAGAAGTTGGTAGTCGGCGAGCATCTGCCGGTATCGTGCGGTATCGGTCACCTGCATCTCGGCAGGCACCGAGAGCGGGACTGTTCCGGCGGCCACCACCCCGATGCCCAGTGCTGCCGCGGTGTCGACCAGATTCCTGCGCTGCTCCCGTAGGTCACGGTCCAGCCCGGCCAAGGTGTCGGACACACCGCTGTTCATCTCGACGACGCACTGCTGCAACTCGGCGACATAGGTGTCCGAAAGGCCCCGCAACACCTCTTGGGCCCGCACAGTAAGCCGCCGGGTCTTCAGGTCGACGAGATGGAACTCCTCTTCGACGCCCAATGTTCGCAGCACATGTCCCCCAGGATCGAAGCAGCTTCTTGACGCCGACTCTGGCTGGTCTGGCATACCCAGCCACCATCGTTTCAACCTGCGCTGTCAGTGAAAACTTGGCGGTGCACGGGCAGCTCAGCGGAGCCAACCGAACCTCATCGAGCACTCACGACGACGGTTCGACCATCGTCCGCCACAAAGGCGCTTGTTGTCGGGTGAGCGGCCGATCCATCGGTGATCGCATCACGATCTTGGCCAGCAGTCCGGATGTGACGTGGGTTCTCGGCGCGCAGTTGTCCACAGTTCGGTGTTGATCCACAGTGTGGGCTGGGTGGGCCGGTTGGGGCTGTTGGTCGAACATTCGTGCGAATAGCGTGGTGGGTATGGATCCGTTCACCTGTTATCTCCCAAGACATCGGTGACAGTTCCGCATCAGGACATCGGTGACAGTTCGGGTGGTCTTGGTGGTGACACTTCTGCCACCAAGCTCCGGTGGTGGCTGTCAATGAACCTATCGATCCTCGCGTCCGGCTGGCGATCTCGCAGTGGCCCGACGACGCACCCCGCGGGGCGGTCTCAACGTTCTGCGCCGAGCACGGCATCTCCCGTAAGTCGTTTTACGAGTTGCGCACGCGCGTGAAGATAGACGGACCGGCCGCAGTTCTCGAACCCAAGACCCGACGACCGAAGTCGAGCCCGTCGAAAGTGAGCGATGAGGTCAAAGATCAGGCCGTGGCCGTACGGGCCGCACTGGAGGCCTCCGGCTTGGACCACGGACCGATCAGCGTGCACGACAAGATGCACGCGATGGGCCTGCCCCAGGTCCCGTCCACAGCTTCGCTGGCACGGATCTTCCGCGAGGCCGGCGTAGCGCGTCTGGAGCCGAAGAAGAAACCCCGCTCGGCCTGGCGGCGATTCGTCTACCCGGCCCCCAATGCGTGCTGGCAACTGGATGCGACCGAGTATGTGCTCAGCGGCGGGCGCACCTGCGTGATCTTCCAGCTCATCGACGACCACTCCCGCTACGCGGTCGCCTCCCACGTCGCATTCAGGGAGACCGCCAAGGACGCAATCACCGTAATGGACAAGGCTATCTCCAATCATGGTGTTCCCCAACGGCTTCTGTCCGACAATGGAATCGCACTGAACCCTTCGCGACGCGGCTCCATCGGCCAACTCGTCAGCCACGTGGCAGCGCTGGGTGTCGAAGCGATCACCGGCAAGCCCTACAAGCCGACCACCCAGGGCAAAAATGAACGCTTCCACCAAACCCTGTTTCGCTACCTTGACAAGCAACCGCTCGCGGAGTCATTCGCCGAACTCCAGGCCCAGGTCGACGCCTTCGACCACATCTACAACACCCAGCGTCCCCATCAAGGGCTACCCGGGCGCGTCACGCCGCTGACAGCATGGGAAGCGACCCCTAAAGCTGATCCGCCCCGCCCCCAACCCGGCAGGCCGATCTACGACACACCCGTCCCCAACCGGTACCAGTTCTCCCGAGAACAGCCGCCCACGGACCTGCCCGCCAACACGCACGTCAGAACGGTCACCACGGCAGGGACCATCGGAATGGACAAGGTTATCTACCGGGTCGATACGCAACGCGCTTTCCAACAGGTCCTCGTTGTCAGCGTCGGCGACAAGGTCATCGTCACCGATTTCCATGGCGAGGTCCTCGCCGAGCACACCCGACCCGCACCCGGCATCAAATACGTCGGCAACCGCCGAACCCGCAGCCCACACCCCGAACCCGAGCAATCGTCACCGAAGTCCTGACACACCAACTGTCACCGATGTCCTGATGCAGAACTGTCACCCAAGTCCTGAGACATCACAGGGCTGGGTGGGCCGGTTGGGGCTGTTGGTCGAACATTCGTGCGAATAGCGTGGTGGGTATGGATCCGTTCACCGCTCGTTCGCAGGTACTCGAGGCCCTCGCGGCCCTCGACGCCGCGCAGGCGGTGCTGCGCTCGACCTCGACGGATCTGGTGGGCAACGCCTTCCGGATGTCGGTGGCGGAGCGGTTGGAAACCCAGTCCCGGGTGACGCTGGGATTGACCTATCGGATATTCGGCGAGATCGCTGATCCCCCCGACGGAATCGACGACCCCGACCTGCCGGCCGGGATCAAGGTCCGCGATGTGCTGCGGACCCGGTTGCGGATCACCGCCGGCGAAGTCACCCGGCGGATGAAGTTGGCCGCCCGGATCCGACCGCGGCGCAGCCTGCTCGGCCCGATGTTGGCGCCGGAACTTGAGGTGTTGGCCGCCGCCGTTGAGGACGGCGCTGTCAGTGACGACCACATCGACGAGGTCTGCACAGCCCTCGACGCGCTGCCGCGGGCGGTGTCAGCGGACAACCGGGTCAAAGCCGAACGCGATCTGGTGGCCCATGCCCGCGCACAAGACCCGGCATTCGTGGCCACCGTTGGTCGGGCTCTCGCCGATGTCTACCACCCCGACGGCCTCTTCGACGAAAAGGACCGGGCCGCGGCCAGTGGCATCACCATTCACAAGCAGGATGCGTTCGGGATGAGCCGGATCTCGGGGAAGATCACTCCGGAGTTGCGCGCCAACTTGGAAGCCATCGGCGCGGCGGTGCGCCCCGGCCACCACCTACCCGGCGCCGAGGCCACGGTCGTCGACGCCACGTTGGATACCCGCACCGCATCCCAACGTCTTCATGACGCCTTGAATTGGGGGTTGCGGACCGCGCTGGCCTCCGGCGATTTAGGGACCCATCGGGGGGTGCCGGTGACGGTGGTGGCGCGGACTACGGCCGCGGAGTTGGAGCAGGCCTACCGGGCGCTGGCCGATCCGGGGGTGCCGATGCCCGCACCGGCGCGCACCGGGTCGGGGGCGCGGTTGCCGATGCGCGATCTGCTGTCCATGCTCGCCACCAGTACCTCGCAGCATTATCTGGCGGTCTTCGAAAACCATTCGGATCGGCCGTTGTATCTGGGTCGGTCCCGGCGCCTCGCCAGTGT
>JBEVFK010000105.1:0-25169 GCA_040512325.1 Mycobacterium sp.
CCGTGCTGTTCGTCGGCACCAAGAAGCAGGCGCAGGAATCGATCGCCGACGAGGCGACCCGCGTCGGCATGCCGTACGTGAACCAGCGCTGGCTGGGTGGCATGCTCACCAACTTCTCCACCGTGCACAAGCGCCTTCAGCGGATGAAGGAACTCGAGGCCATGGAGCAGACCGGTGGCTTCGAGGGTCGCACCAAGAAGGAAATCTTGATGCTGACCCGCGAGAAGAACAAGCTCGAGCGCAGCCTCGGCGGTATCCGCGACATGGCCAAGGTTCCCTCGGCCATCTGGGTGGTCGACACCAACAAGGAGCACCTCGCGGTCAGCGAGGCGATCAAGCTGAACATCCCGGTCATCGCGATCCTCGACACCAACTGCGATCCCGACCAGGTCAATTACCCGATCCCGGGTAACGATGACGCCATCCGCTCGGCTGCCCTGCTGACCAAGGTCATCGCCTCCGCGGTCGCCGAGGGTCTGAAGGCCCGCTCCGGCGCCGGCAGCACCGACGGTAAGGCCGAGTCCGGTGCCACCGAGCCGCTGGCCGAGTGGGAGCAGGAACTGTTGGCTTCCGCCACCACCACGGCCACCACCACCGCCGTTGCCGGCGAGCCTGCTGCAGCTGTCGCTGTAGCTGAGCCCACCACTGACGCTTCTTAATTCCAGGAGAAGGCTTTTACATGGCTAACTACACCGCTGCCGACGTCAAGCGACTGCGGGATCTCACCGGCGCCGGAATGCTCGCTTCGAAGAATGCGCTCGTCGATTCCGACGGCGACTTCGACAAAGCGGTCGAGCTGCTGCGCATCAAGGGCGCCAAGGACGTCGGCAAGCGTGCTGAGCGCGCCACTGCCGAAGGTCTGGTCGCGGCCAAGGACGGCGTGCTGGTCGAGCTCAACTCCGAGACCGACTTCGTGGCCAAGAACGCCGAGTTCCAGGCACTGGCCGACAAGGTCCTCGGCGCCGCCCTCGACGCGAAGGCCACCGACGTCGACACTCTGAACAGTGCCGCGCTGGGTGATTCCACTGTCGCGCAGACCATCGCCGACATGTCGGCGAAGATCGGCGAGAAGCTGGTTCTGCGCCGTGCGGCGTACTTCGACGGCACCACCGAGGTGTACCTGCACAAGCGGGCGGCAGACCTGCCGCCGGCCGTGGGCGTGCTCGTCGAGTACACCGCCGGCGACGCGGAGAAAGGCAAGTCCGCGGCACACGCCGTGGCCCTGCAGATCGCCGCGTTGAAGGCCAAGTACCTCACGCGCGACGACGTGCCCGAGGACGTGGTGGCCAACGAGCGCCACATCGCCGAGGAGACCGCCAAGTCCGAGGGCAAGCCCGAGCAGGCGCTGCCCAAGATCATCGAAGGCCGGGTCACCGGGTTCTTCAAGGACGTGGTGTTGCTCGAACAGCCGTCGGTCTCGGACAGCAAGAAGTCCGTCAAGGCGCTGCTCGACGACGCCGGCGTGACCGTGACGCGGTTCGTCCGCTTCGAGGTCGGCCAGAACTAGATACAGGCTTGAGCGGAGCACACCTTCTCCGCTCAGACAAAGAGACCCCGCGTCAGGTACCGGTGATCCCGGTCGGCGCGGGGTTTCTCCTTGTCCAGGTGTTGCTAGCTTGAATGCATGGCTCCAGTCCCTGTATCCGCATTCGACGACGATGCCCTCGGCGATCTCGATGCCGTTGGGGTCGCTGCGGCGCTCAGCGACGGTGTGATCAGTCGCGTCGAGGCCGTCGAGGCCGCGATCGCCCGGGCCGAGAAGGTGAATCCGCTCCTCAACGGACTTGCCTACGAGGCGTTCGACCGGGCGCGTGAGCGCGCGACGGCCCCCAGCCCGTACGGCGGGTTCTTCGACGGTGTCCCGACGTTCGTCAAGGACAACACCGCGGTGGCCGGGATGCCCACCATGGAGGGCACCGACGCGTGGGCTCCGACGCCGGAACGCACCCACGGCGACTTCGCGCGTCAGTACCTCGCGACGGGTCTCATACCGCTGGGCAAGACGCAGATGTCGGAGTTCGGTTTCAGTGCCGCGGCCGAACATCCGCGACTGGGACCGGTCCGCAACCCCTGGGATACCGATCACACGGCAGGCGCGTCCTCGTCGGGATCCGGGGCCTTCGTCGCGGCCGGAGTGGTGCCCATCGCCCACGCGAACGACGGCGGCGGCTCGATCCGAATCCCCGCGTCCTGCAACGGTCTGGTCGGGCTCAAACCGTCCCGAGGGCGGCTGCCGTTGGACCGCAACGTGCGCAAGATGCCGATCCGCATCGTCGCCAACGGAGTGGTGACCCGGTCGGTGCGGGACACCGCGGCGTTCTACCGCGAGATCGAGCGCACGTGGCGTGACCCCCTCCTGCCCGCCATCGGGGACGTGACCGGACCCGGCCGGCGGCGACTGCGAGTCGCGGTCCATACCCAATCGGTTCGTCGCGACTGCAGTCCGGAAGTGCGGAGCCTCACCCTGGACACCGCGGCCCTCCTCGAACGCCTGGGCCATCAGGTGGCTCTCCGCGACGCACCGCCGCCGATCCCGCCCTCGTTCGCCGACGACTTCGTCTTGTATTGGGCGCTGCTGTCGATGGCTCTGGTCCGCGGCGGCACCAGGACATTCGGCGACTCCTTCGACCGCGGCCGGCTGGACAACCTCACCCTCGGCCTGGACCGGTTCGCGAGCCGCAATCTGCATCGACTGCCGCTGGCCATGGCCCGACTTGCCACCACCGGCAGGTACACCGCGAAGCTGGCCCGCGACTACGACATCCTGCTGACGCCCACGCTGGCCGACGAACCGCCACGCATCGGTCATCTCGACCCGACCGCCGACTACGAGCAGATCATCGGCCGGCTCGCGGATTGGGTGGCGTTCACCCCACTTCAGAATGTCACCGGCGACCCGGCGATCTCCCTGCCGCTGGCACAGACCGCTGCCGGGTTGCCGGTCGGCATGATGTTCGCCGCCCGTCGGGGGCAGGAGTCCACCCTGCTCGAGCTCGCCTTCGAGCTCGAGGCGGCTCACCCGTTTCCCGGTCTCGCGCACCGGGCCCCACAGGCGTGCCTGTGAGGTTCCTGTGCACCGCTGGGTCAGCGCGCAACGAAATCCGTTGTGTGCCGGACACACCGACGTAACCCGAGACCGGCCTAATTAACGCGATGGACATTGCAGGGGGCGACTGACGAAACAGGGCGATCCCAACATTCGACCTGTGGAGACCACTGAGATTACGGCGATGAGCTCGCGGTCCCCGGAAATCGCCAAGAGCTCCGGGAACACGATCATGTGTCTCGTACGATTCGCGTTCGCGAACATCCGGCGGCGGCCCGAGCGGTTTGTCCTGTCGGTGCTCGGTATCGCCCTGGCCATCCTGTGTGTGGTGGTGGTACGGACCATCGCGGCGAGTTTCGCGATCACCGGAGCGGACTCGGTGACCGAGGTTCTGGGCGAATCCCAGCTCTGGGTGGTGCCCGCCGCCGGGGTGCAGTTCGACCAGGACGCCCGAGCGCTCGTCGCCGGCGGCCCGGTCCCGGAAATCACCATTCCCGACGGCTGGCGCGGCGTCCGCACCATCTCCGGTGTCACCGACATCAACGGATCCGCGGTGTCGCTGCGCGGCAACGACGAAATCCCCTCGGGTGAAGCTGTTTTGAGCGCCGATCTGGCGGACCGTCTCGGTGTCGCCGCGGGCGCGCCCATCATGGTGGGCGGACAGAACCTGATCGTGGACACCTCGGGTTCCGGTGAATCGGTGTCGGTGTCGACCGACCTGGCTCAGTCGGTGGTGGGCGACACCGGATGGTGGACCATTTTTGCGCCGGCCGGCGACGAGAAGCGCCGGGATGTGGCCCAGGTCTTCGGCAGCGAAGTGGGGCTACCGGCGACCCCGGACCCGTCGGTGCAACCCGACCCCACCGGAGAAGGCCTGATCTATGACACGGTCGGTGGTTCCGGGCCGCTGACTTTCGAGCAGAAGTTCTCGGCGCTGTTCTCCGGCAAGGTCACCAGCTCCACGCTCGGGCTCATCTCCATCGTCGGTCTGGCCCTGGGCTTCGTCATCGCGGTGTCCTCCTTCCTGGCGGCGGTGCAGGAACGCAAACGCGAATTCGGCATCATGAGCAGCATCGGCCTGGCCGACGAAGTGTTGTACTTCTTCCTCGTCGAGTCGGCGATCGTATTCGTGGCCTCCTATGTGGTGGGTGTGCTCGGCGCCGGAATTGCTGTGGCACTGGTGATTCCCGGCATCGCCACGGTCACCGCGTGGGGGCAGGCCAGCGCGATGGTCCTGGCATTCCTGCCCGCGATGGCGATCGTCGGAGCGCTTGTCCCGGTGCACCGGTTGCTGCAGCAGAAACCGGTCGATCTGTTGGAGGAGCGCTAGAGATGATCAGTAAGGGACTCGCCTACGGCTGGCTGTCAGCCAGGCGCCGCATCCGCGACATGGTGCTGCCCATCGTCACCACCGCCACCGGTGCATTCCTGGTGGTCCTGGTGTTCAGCATGTCGGAAGGCATCAGCGCGCAGTCCGCGACGCTGGGCCACGCCGACGAGATCAACCGGGCGGTGCTGTTGATCGCCGTGACCGTGCTACTGGTCGGCGTGGTGGAGGTCGCGGTGGCCACCACCCGTACCGTGGCGCACCGCACCCGCGAGCTCGGTGTCCTGAGCGCCAATGGGGTGCCGCGGGGTCCGGTGGTCGCGGCGCTACTCGTGGAGCCGGTGGTCGCCGCGATTCTCGGCGCCTTGCTCGGCGCGGTGCTTGCGGTGATCACCGGAATCGCTTCGGAATTGGCAGGTTTTGTGCCGACCGGACTGTCCTACAGCGGGCTGGGAATCGGCGCGGTGATCGCCATCGTGGTCAGTATCGTCGCCGCCGTCGCCACCAGCATCGTGCCCACGTGGACCGCGGCGTCGCGTTCACCCATCCGATCCCTGACAGCGTGAGGCTGATTCAATGACTGCGTTAGACGACTCAACTCAAACCGCACCGGCCGCGGCGGTGATCGACTCCGAAACCGTGACCAAGCCCGTCATCGAGATCCGCGATGTGTGGAAACTGCACAAGCTGGGCGATGAAGTGGTCAAAGCTCTGGTCGCGGCCGAACTCGAGGTCATGCCAGGCGAATTCGTGTGCCTGATGGGTCCGAGCGGTAGCGGTAAGTCGACGCTGCTCAACATCATCGGCGGCCTGGACCGGCCCACCAAGGGCACGGTGACGATCGCCGGGCGCGACACCTCGAAGCTGTCCGAGAGCCAGTTCGCGGCGTTGCGGCACGACACCATCGGCTTCATCTTCCAGAGCTACAACCTGATCCCGTTCCTGTCCGCGGTCGAGAACGTGGAACTGCCGTTGATGTTCGAGCCCTACGACCGCAAGTCGTTGCGCAAACGTGCCACTGAACTGCTGGAGATGGTGGGCTTGAGCCACCGGATCAATCACCAGCCGACCAAGATGTCCGGGGGGGAACAGCAGCGCACCGCCATCGCGCGGTCGCTCATCAGTAACCCGACGCTCGTGCTCGCCGACGAGCCGACGGCGAACCTGGACCACCGCACTGGGGAGACGGTGGTCCGGATGTTGCGTGACCTGTGTTCGACGCTCGGCGTCACGGTGGTCGCCAGCACCCACGACTCCACGGTGGCCGACGAAGCGACCCGTGTCGTCCGTATGAAAGACGGACAAATCATTAACTGATCTCCTTTTACCGGGTTCCCCCAACACATTCGGAGAATTGATGACACAAACAGAGGCTGCCCCCCCAGCCGACCGCGACAAACTCATGACCGCTGAGCTCGTGCCCGAGCAGATCCTGCCGAAGGTGATGAAGACCTTCGGCCTGACGGCCGCCTATGTCTTCATCATCTGCTGGATCACCGGCTCCTCGGTGATGGCGGCCGGTGGTTGGACGGCCATCCCCATGTGGGTGCTCGGCATCCTGACCTTCCTGGTGCCTGCCGGCATGGCCATCGTCGAGCTGGGCAACCTGTGGCCCGGCCAAGGTGGCGTCTATATCTGGGCCACCCGGACCATGGGCGAGACGTGGGGCTTCGTCGGTGGCTACCTGTCCTGGGTGCCGGTGATCCTCAACGCCGCGTCATCACCCGCGGTGGTACTGCAGTTCCTGCTGCTGGCATTCCACACCGAACTCGGGTTGACCACCAGCATCATCCTGCAGTTGGTGGTCCTCTGGACGGTGATCGGCCTGGCGCTGGCCAAGCTGGCGGCCAGCCAGAAGATCATGAACATCGTGTTCGTGGTCTACGGCGTTCTGACGCTGACGATCTTCATCTGCGGACTGCTGTTCGCCGTCGAGAACGGCTCGGCCACTCCGTTCAGCTGGGCCGAGGCGACCATTCCGAACTTCGCGGTCGCGGGCTTCCTGTACGGCACTGTGCTGCTGTACCTGCTCGGTGTCGAAACCCCGTACAACATGGGTGCGGAATTCCTCTCGGTGCGCAAGAGCGGGCCGAAGATGATCCTCTGGGGCTCAACCGCTTTGGTGGTCATCTACCTGCTGACCACCCTGGGCACCATGATGGCGCTGCCCAGCGACGAGATCGATCCGGTGACCGGTGTCATCGGCATGCTGGACGTCGCCGGTTTCCCCGGTCTGATGGAGGTCTGCGCCGTCATACTGGCGGGCATCATCATCGTGGCGTTGATGACCTACCAGGTGGCCTACTCCCGGCTGATCTTCGTCTCCGGCCTGGAACGTCACCTCCCGCGCGTCTTCACCCACCTCAACCCCCGCACCCGGAACCCGGTGAGCGCCATCCTGATCCAGGGTGTGCTGTCGTCGCTGATCCTGGTGGGTCTGTACTCGCAGAGCAGCATGGCCAACGTCACCATCTACCTGCAGGGCGGCCTGAGCACGGTGTGGCTGATCTCCGGGTTCTTCTTCCTGATCCCGGTGGTCGTGGCCCGGAAGAAATACGCGGACCGGTACGCCAGTGAGCAGTTCTGGCGGATCCCGGGTGGCATGGTCGGCGTCTGGCTCGTCGTCATCGTCGGCTCGATCGGTACCGTGGGTGGCATCTACTACTCGTTCGTCACCCCGTGGATCGACGTCCCGCAGGCGACCTGGATGACCTGGGTCGGCAGCATCAGCCTGGGTATGTTCGCACTGGGACTGGTCGTCTACATCTTCGGTCGCCGGTCGGCGCACAAGACCAGTCAAGAGGATTCGCTGGCACATCTGGCGGTCTTCGATCTCACCAAAACAGATTCGGAAGGATCAGCCAAATGACATTGGACAGCACGGTACTGAACAACCCAGGAACGGGTGACTCAGTCCGCTATCCACTGGACCCACTGTCCGGCTCGGAGATCGAATCGGCGGCCCGGATCATCATGGAGTCCGAATACGGCACTCCCACACTGAAATTCGTGATGATCCAGCTGGCCGAGCCGGAGAAGACCCCGGCGCTGACGTTCAATCCGGATGAGTCCGTTCCCCGGCAGGCGTTCGCATCGATGTACGACGCCGCAGCCAAGATGATCTACGAGGCGGTCGTCGACGTGGTGGCGGGCACCATCGACGCGTGGAAAGCGGTTCCGGGCCGGTTCCCGTCCTACCTCGTCGAGCACATGACCGGGGTGGAGGAGAAGGTCCGGGAGGACCCGCGCTGGCAGGAGGCCATGCTCAAGCGTGGTGTCACCGATTTCAGCCTGGCCATGATCGATCCGTGGCCGGCCGGGTATTACGGCGCGCAGGACCACTACGACAATTCGCCGCTGGTCTGCCGGCCGCTGACGTTCATGCGGGCGGCCCCGTCCGAACACGGTTACGCACGTCCCGTCGAAGGCCTGATCGTCACCTTCGACCTCGATGCGATGAAGGTGCTCGACATCGAAGACCACGGGGTGGTGCCGTTACCGCCCAAGGCGGGCAACTACGACCCCAAGTTCATGTTCGACGAGGACAACCGGCCGGCCTTCACCGAATTCCGCGATGGGGTCAAGCCGATCGAGATCACCCAGCCCGACGGGCCGAGCTTCACCGTCGACGGCTGGAATGTGACGTGGCAGAAGTGGTCCCTGCGCATCGGGTTCAACCCGCGCGAAGGGGTGACCGTGCACGAGGTCACCTACACCGACCGCGGCGAGACCCGCCCGATCCTGTACCGGGGCTCGTTGTCGGAAATGGTGGTGCCCTACGGCGACACCGCACCGACGCACTGGAACAAGAACGTCTTCGACATGGGTGAGGTCGGGATGGGCTTCTCGGCCAACCCGCTGACACTCGGGTGCGACTGCCTCGGTGAGATCCACTACTTCGACGGCACGGTCAACGACTCGAACGGCAACGCGGTGGTGATCCCCAACGCGATCTGCATGCACGAGGAGGACTACGGAATCTCGTGGAAACACACGGATTTCCGTACCGAAGAGGTGGAGGTCCGCCGGTCACGTCGGCTGGTGGTCTCGATGATCTGCACCGTCGGTAACTACGAGTACGGCTTCTTCTGGTACTTCTACAACGACGCCTCCATCGAGGTCGAGGTGAAGCTCTCCGGAGTGCTCACCACCGGTTCGATCGAAGTCGAGCCCGGTGAACAACCGCGCTGGGGCAAGATGGTGGCGCCGGGTATCTACGGTCCGAATCACCAGCACTTCTTCAACTTCCGGCTCGATATGAGCATCGACGGAGCGGGAAACAGCGTCTACGAGGTCGATTCGATTCCCGAGCCGGATCCGGAACTCAATCCGTACAAGAATGCCTGGATAACCCAGGACACCCTGGTGGCTTCCGAGGGCGAGGGCGCGCGGGACTGGAACTGGCAGACCGGAAGGTACTGGAAGGTCGCCAACCCGTCGAAGGTCAACGAGCTGGGCATGCCGGTGGCCTACAAGCTCACGCCGAAAGATGTTGTGCCCGTGATGGTGCAGGAGGGTTCCTACATCTACGACCGGGCCCGCTTCGTTCAGCACAACCTGTGGGTGACGAAGTACGACGCGGCAGAGAAGTTTGCCGCCGGTGACTACATGTACCAGTCGGCCGATGCGCAGGGGCTGCCGGAATTCGTCGCCGACGACGCACCGCTGGAGAACACCGACGTGGTGCTCTGGTACACCGTGGGTGCCCACCACGTGGTGCGGCCTGAGGACTGGCCGGTCATGCCATGTGCGTACACCGGATTCCACCTCAAGCCCGTCGGCTTCTTCGACGGGAACCCGGCGCTGGACATCCCGCCCACCCCGCCCAAGGCATGCCATTCCGCGCACCATGCGGGACTGCCGGTGGCGGAGAGGGCTCGCGAGTCCTGATCAGGACGTGATGCGCAGGTCGTCGGGCAGGGGCCTACACGGCAACTCATCCGACGACCTGCGCTTCTGGGCCGACATCGAGTACTCCTCTACTCGTGCCGCCATCGCGGCGATGGATCTACGGTGTCCAGAGTCACCGCGGATCGGCCCGACCCGCAGCGGCGAGCTGAGCGCGAGGAGGCGCGATGGCGGAGGATGTGGCGCAGACCGCGACCAGGAGCGGCTGGCTCACCCGAGAGAACTGGTCCTGGCCGTCGGCGTCCCCGTATGCCTCGCACTGTTGTCCGCAACCCTGACGTGGTGGATCAATCGTCCCACCACTGATGTGGAGTTCGTTGCGCTGCAGGTGGTCCCGGGTGTGGACGCCGGCGAATCCGTCAGCGAGAACGGTGAATTCGAGATGGTGCCGCCGAAACTGCAGGTGGCCTTGCGCAATGTCGGTGACCAGGTGTCGGTGATCTCGGGTGTCGAAGTCACGATTCTGGACTACATCCATTTGCCGCAGTGCCAACCGGGTGCCGGGCCGATGGCAGTCAGTCAGCAATATGACCTCACGCTGCCGATCGATCCGGCGCCAGGTGAGGTGATCACGGTGGACGTCGCCCAGGATGTCCCGCCGAATCAGGCTGACCGCTTTGAACTCGCGGTTCAGGTCGAAGATCCCGACGCGCAGGGGCTGTTCCTGTACCAACTGGGTGTCGTTCTGGTGCGGGACGGGTCGGCACGGATGGACGCCGGGGTAGCCATCGTCGCCGCCCCCGACTTCTACAACCCCCTGTACGAGGGGGCGCTCGAGGAACCTGGTTCGATCGGCGCCTGTCATCGGCAGACTGCCGTCGACTATCAGCGATTCCTGGCATGGGAAGGCGTCCGGCCGTCGGCGTACGCAGAATAGTGGCGCGGGCAGGTTCTCGTGCCGACACCGCCCGTGCTTACGTCGGCAGGGGTGGATGAGGCAGGATGGGAGCAGCCGTCCTGGCTACTGCCTGGATGGCGCTTGTTTGCCCGGAATCCGGGATCTGATGGGGAGGCTGACCGATGACCGACGATGCAGGAACAGCCCCGCAGACGGCGCTTGCCCGGCCCAAGTACCTGCGTGTGGTGCTCAAACTGGGCGGGGAGATGTTCGGGGGCGGCCAGGTCGGGTTGGATCCCGATGTCGTGGCGCTCGTCGCCCGGCAGATCGCCGACGTCGTGCGCGGTGGTGTGCAGGTAGCCGTGGTGATCGGTGGGGGCAACTTCTTCCGCGGGGCGCAACTGCAGCAACGCGGCATGGAACGCACCCGCTCGGACTACATGGGCATGCTCGGCACCGTGATGAACAGCCTTGCGCTGCAGGACTTTCTGCAAAAAGAAGGCATCGACACCCGGGTGCAGACCGCGATCACGATGGGGCAGGTGGCCGAGCCCTACATTCCACTACGGGCCCGACGGCACCTCGAGAAGGGCCGCGTGGTGATCTTCGGTGCCGGTATGGGCCTGCCGTACTTCTCCACCGACACCACCGCTGCCCAGCGGGCCTTGGAAATCGGGGCGGAAGTGGTGTTGATGGCCAAGGCTGTCGACGGGGTGTACACCGACGACCCCCGGACCAATCCCGATGCCCAGCTGCTCACGGCGGTGACGCACCGCGAGGTGCTCGATCGTGGTCTGAAGGTGGCCGATGCCACGGCATTCAGCTTGTGCATGGACAATGGCATGCCGATCCTGGTTTTCAACCTGTTGACCGACGGAAACATTGCCCGGGCCATTGCAGGTGAGAAGATCGGAACACTGGTCACCACCACCTGATCGGGTGAACGGCCAGGTGTGAGAGCTAGCGACGGGAGAAAATGCGTGATCGACGAGACTCTCTTCGATGCCGAAGAGAAGATGGACAAGGCCGTGACCGTGGCCCGCGAGGATTTGGCGTCGATCCGCACCGGGCGCGCAAATCCGGGCATGTTCTCCCGGATCGTCATCGAGTACTACGGATCGATGACCCCGATCACCCAGCTGTCGAGCATCAACGTGCCCGAACCGCGGATGGTCGTCATCAAACCCTACGAGGCCTCGCAGCTGCGCCAGATCGAGGACGCCATCCGCAATTCGGACCTCGGCGTGAACCCGGGCAACGACGGCAACGTCATCCGGGTCTCGATCCCGCAGCTCACCGAGGAGCGCCGCCGCGATCTGGTGAAACAGGCCAAAGCCAAAGGTGAGGACGCCAAGGTCTCGGTGCGCAACATCCGCCGCAAGACCATGGAAGAGCTCGGCCGCATCAAGAAAGACGGTGAGGCCGGCGAGGACGAGGTGGGTCGAGCTGAGAAGGAAATCGACAAGACCACCCAGCAGTACATCGGTCAGATCGACGACCTGGTGAAGCACAAGGAAGGTGAGTTGCTGGAGGTCTGACGGACCTCCAGCGAGCACGCCCGTGGCTGACACCGACACCGGCGCCTCTGACGGCGCAGTCACGCCGGACGAGTCGCCCTCCACAAAAAAGCCCACGACGTCGCGGGCCGGACGTAACCTGCCCGCCGCCATCGCGGTGGGCTGCTTTCTGGGCTTCGGGCTGATCGCGATCCTGCTGTTCGTGCCGTACGTCTGGATCGGTGTCGTCGCCGTCGCCATGGCGGTGGCCACCCACGAGGTGGTGCAACGGCTCCGTGAAGGCGGGTTCGTCATCCCGATCGTCCCCCTGCTGGTCGGCGGCCAAGCCACCATCTGGCTGACCTGGCCATTCGGTGCGGCCGGCGCCCTGGGGGGTTTTGGTGGCACCGTGCTGGTGTGTCTCATCTGGCGCCTGCTGGCCCGGGGTCTCACAGGCGCGCCGGAGAACTATCTGCGGGACGTCTCGGTCACGGTGTTCCTGGCCGCCTGGATACCGCTGTTCGGCGCGTTCGGCGTGCTGCTGGTCTATCCGGACGACGGCTGGGCGCGGGTGCTGTGCATGCTGCTGGCGGTGGTGTTCTCCGACATCGGTGGCTACGCCGCGGGTGTGCTGTTCGGTAGGCATCCGATGGTGCCCGCGATCAGCCCCAAGAAGTCGTGGGAGGGCTTCGCCGGCTCGCTGGTGTTCGGCACCGCGGCCTCGGTGCTCGCGGTGGTCTACCTGCTGGAGCAACCCGCGTGGGTCGGTATCCCGCTGGGCATTTTCCTGGTGATCACCGGCACGCTGGGGGATCTGGTGGAGTCCCAGGTCAAACGCGATCTCGGCATCAAGGACATGAGCACCCTGCTGCCCGGCCACGGTGGCCTGATGGACCGTATCGACTCGATCCTGCCGTCGGCGGCAGCCACCTGGATCGTCCTCGCTGTACTGGCCTGACCTGTGTGAATTCGGGTTAGCGCCGCTGATGGCGGATACTGGTCGGTAATCATGAAGCAAGAGCTGGTATTCGACGCGCCGCGGCGGGCATTGCCCCCGCGGCATTTTGCGGATCTCGATGAGACCGCCCGCGCTGCCGTCATCGCCGAGCTGGGTCTGCCGGCCTTTCGCGGCAAGCAGTTGGCGACGCAGTACTTCGGCCGGCTGATCGCCGATCCGGAACAGATGACCGATCTGCCCGCGGGTGTGCGCGGACAGATCGCCGAGAAGCTGTTTCCACGACTGCTCACCGTCGCCAAGCAGATCCAGTGTGATGCCGGGGAGACCCGCAAGACGCTGTGGCGGGCCGTCGACGGCACCACCTTCGAATCGGTGCTGATGCGTTACCCCGACCGCAACACGGTGTGCATCTCCTCGCAGGCCGGCTGCGGCATGGCCTGCCCCTTCTGCGCGACCGGTCAGGGTGGCCTGATGCGCAACCTGTCCACCGGGGAGATCGTCGAGCAGGTCCGAGCGTCGGCGGCTGCGGTGCGCGACGAATTCGGCGGCCGGCTGTCCAACGTGGTGTTCATGGGCATGGGGGAGCCGCTGGCCAACTACAACCGGGTGGTGGACACCGTGCGGCGCATCACCGAACCGGCACCGCACGGCTTCGGCATCTCGGCTCGGTCGGTCACCGTGTCCACCGTCGGCCTGGCGCCGGCGATCCGCAAGTTGGCCGACGAGCGGCTCGGGGTCACACTGGCGGTCTCATTGCATACGCCCGACGACGAGCTGCGCGACACCCTGGTGCCGGTGAACAACCGCTGGAACATCGACGAAGTGCTGGACGCGGCACGCTATTACGCCGACAGCACCGGCAGGCGGGTCTCCATCGAATACGCCCTGATCCGTGACGTCAACGACCAGCCGTGGCGCGCCGACCTGCTGGGCAAACGTCTGCACGGCGCCTTCGGGTCGCTGGTGCACGTCAACTTGATCCCGCTGAACCCGACCCCGGGCAGCGAATGGGACGCCAGTCCCAAACCGGTGGAGCGGGAATTCGTGAGGCGGGTGCGGGCCAAGGGGGTGTCGTGCACGGTGCGCGATACACGAGGCCGGGAGATCGCGGCCGCCTGCGGCCAGCTGGCGGCCGAAGGCGCCTGACGCCCAGACCAACGATTGGGTTCATGTTTGCGAGTGCGGCGCGTCATCGAAGTGACCGAGCGTGGACTCGATCCACGGCAAGTCCCGGTGAGCGTGCCACAGGTCCACGATGGACTCGGCAGCGCAGCGCTCGCGAATGGGGCCTAGCGCAGCCAGCCGCGCTGGCGGCCCCACCAGTCGCGCACGAGGAAGAACGTGGCGACGGCGGCGAAGCCGATCAGGAAATAGTCCTCGACGTGGCCCTGATGGTTGCCGTGCAGCATCAGCAGCAGGAAGAAGATGGCGAACAGGCCGGCCAGGTGCCAGGTGCGGTAGTTGATCTTGCTCCAGCCCCACTTCGCCGACGGGACGTCGGCGGGGTCGACACCGTCGTAGCGCTCCACCTCGGTGCTGACCACGCTGAGCTCCTCACGATCGGGGCAAGATTTCTCTCGATATTCTGGCACACCCTGTTCGGGCCGGTTCAGCGGAGCTTGCCGTAGCGACGCAGCGCTTCGGTGCGTTCGGCGCCGTGGTCGACGATGGGATCCGGATAGTCGGGGGTACCGAGTTCGGGGATCCACCGGTGCACGTACACCCCGTCGGGGTCGAACTTCTTGCCCTGGGTCTCGGGATTGAACACCCGGAAGTACGGCGCGGCGTCGGTGCCACTGCCCGCCGCCCACTGCCAGCCGTGCTGATTGCTGGCGATGTCGCCGTCGAGCAGCTGCTCCAGAAACCACCGGGCACCCCACTGCCACGGCAGGTGCAGATCTTTGACCAGGAACGACGCCGTGATCATGCGGACCCGGTTGTGCATGAACCCCGTCTCGCGGAGCTGGCGCATGCCGGCATCGACGATGGCGAAGCCGGTGCGGCCGTCCTTCCACGCGGCGAAGAGCGACTCGGCCTCGGCATCCTGGTCGACCTCGATACCGTCGAACTCGGGGTTGAAGTTCCACCAGGAACTGCGGGGCCATTCGTGCAGCACGGTGGCGTAGAAGTCGCGGAAGGCCAGTTCCCTCAGATAGGCCGAGGGCCCGTCGGCGCTGCCACCCACATCGGCGGCCAGGGTCCGGGGATGGATGTTGCCGAAATGCAGATAGGCCGACATGCGGCTGGTGGTGTCCAGATCCGGCCGGTTGCGATCGTCGGCGTAGTCGTCGAGGTGCTCGTCGACGAACCGTTTCCACCGTTGCCTGGCGGCCGTCTCGCCGGCCGGGTAGGGCAGTTCGGTGCCCGGGTCGGGGATGTCGAGGTTCTTGCCCGCCCTGGACACGTCAGCGGGGTCTATCCAGCGTGCCGAGCGAGCGCTCGAGGCGGCGGGCGCCCGCCAGCCGTGCTCGCGCCACCGCCGGTAGTAGGGCGTGAACACCTTGTAGGTGGTGCCGTCGTCCTTGGTGACCCGGCCCGGCGACACCAGGTACGGGGAGCCCTCGGCCTCGAGCGGGATGGTGCCGAGGGCGGCGGCGACGGCCTGGTCTCTGGCTTTCCCGAACGGGGTGAACTCGGCGGACACGTGCACCGAGGTGGCCTCGATGGCTTTCGCCACGGCGGGGATCCGGGTGTCGGGTTGCCCGCGGGTGACCAGGAGCCTGCCGTCGAGGGCATCGCGCAGTTCGCGCAGCGAGTCGTAGACGAACTGCAGCCGCCGTGGCCCCGACGACGCGATGAGGCGCGGGTCCAACACGTAACAGGCCAGCACCTCGGCGTCGTCGGCGCCGGCTTGCAGCAGTGCCGGGAGATCGGCCAACCGCAGGTCGCGGCGAAACCACAGCAGCCGTGTCATGCCTGTCATGCTGCCCTGTTTCGGGCCGCGGGAAACCCGGTGGGTGTGACGGCGTGGTGACGTCATGTCCGGGCCGTGGGTCCAATCAGCTGACAGAATGCAGCCATGACCGACGCGAGCTATCCGCGCGACATGGTGGGCTACGGCCCGCACCCGCCGCATCCACGCTGGCCCGGCCAGGCCAACATCGCCGTGCAGTTCGTCCTCAACTACGAGGAGGGCGCCGAGAACAACGTGCTGGACGGCGACACCCGCTCCGAGACATTCCTCTCGGAAGTGGTTGGTGCGCAGGCATTTCCGAATCGGCACATGAGCCTGGAATCGCTCTACGAATACGGTTCGCGGGCCGGGTTGTGGCGTGTGCTGCGGGTGTTCGACCGCCGGGACCTGCCCCTGACGATCTTCGGCGTGGCGGTCGCGCTGGCCCGCAACCCCGAGGCCGTCAGCGCGTTCGCCGCACGGGGCGACGAGATCGCCTGCCACGGCCTGCGCTGGCTCAGTTACCAGCTCATCGATCCCCATGTGGAGCGCGAACACATGGCCGAGGCCGTGGCGTTGCTCACCGAGCTCACCGGCACGGCGCCGCTGGGGTGGTACACCGGCCGCGATTCCCCGCAGACGCGCCAGCTCGTGGTCGAGAACGGCGGCTTCCTGTACGACTCCGATTCCTATGCAGACGATCTGCCCTACTGGACCAAGGTGGGTGACACGGACCACCTGGTGGTGCCGTACACGTTGGACACCAACGATATGAAGTTCGTCTCGACCAGCGGGTTCCCCTCCGGCGACGAGTTCTTCACCTACCTGCGCGACGCGTTCGACGTGCTCTACGCCGAAGGGGCGGCGGGGGCACCGAAGATGCTCTCGGTGGGGCTGCACTGCCGCCTGGTGGGGCGGCCCGCCCGGATCGCATCGTTGGAGCGGTTTCTCGACCACGTGCAGTCGCATGACTCGGTGTGGATCACGCGGCGGGTGGACATCGCCCGGCACTGGATCGCCAACTTCCCGCCGAGCTAGGGCTCGAACCTTCTCCTGCGGGGAACCCGACGATGACGCCATGACGGGCTACCGCTACGTCCTCGGCTCGGGCGCCCCCGACATCGTGGTCCACGTCGCCGGCGGATCGAGCGCGACCGCCAGTGGTTTCGTCACGCTGGACGAGGACACCTGGCTGCGGGAGTTGAACCTGAATCTGCTGGGGGCGGTGCGACTGGGCGGTGCGCTGGTGCCTGCGATGATCTGCCGCCGGGTCGGGGTCGATCGTGCACATCGGTTCCATCCAGAGCCGGATGCCGCTCTACGACGGCACACTGGCGTATGCGGCGGCCATGGCCGCACTTCGGACCTACAGCAAGGGTCCGTCGAATGAACTGGCACCGAAGGGGATTCGGGTGAATAGCGTCTCGCCCGGGTTCATCAAGACCACCGCCGCCGACGCCATGATCGACCGGATCGCCGCGGCAGCGGGAACCGGCAGGGACGCGGCGCTGGAGCAATTGATGGCCTCGTTGGGCGGTATCCCGCTCAGCCGGCCTGCCCACCCCGACGAAATCGCCGACGTCGTCGGCTTTCTGGTCTCCGATGCCGCGTCAGCGGTCGTCGGGGCGGACATCGTGGTCGACGGTGGAACCGTGACGACAGTCTGAGGTACTAGGCCACCGGCGGCGGCATCAGCACGGTGTCGATCAGGTAGACGGTGGCGTTGGCAGTCGAAACGCCGCCGCAGACCACGGACGCGTCATCGACCATGAGTTCATTGCCCATGCCGGACACCGTCACCTGCTGACCCTGGACGGTGGTGTGGGTGCCTGCGACCTGATCGGGGGACACCCGGCCCGGAACCACGTGGTAGGTAAGGATATTCGTGAGCATCGGGGCGTCGGTCTTGAGCGTGTCGATGGTCGCGGGATCGATCTTGGCGAACGCGTCGTCGGTGGGGGCGAAGATCGTGAACTCGCCACCATCGAGGGTCTGCACCAGATTGACCTCGGGATTGAGCTGACCGGAGATGGCCGAGGTCAAGGTGGTGAGCATCGGGTTGTTGGCGGCGGCCACCGAAACGGGGGCCATTGCCATACCGGTGACCGAACCCGGTCCGGTGGGCACCTGTTCGGCATAGGCGGCACAGCCGGGTCCCACCAGAGCCGACGGATCGGCTGCCGCGATCGGCGAGGCGCTCAGTGCGAACCCCGTCAGTGCGGCCGCAGCCAGTCCAGCTACTGCCATGGAATTGGTGAATGTCCTCATCGAACTTCGACTCCTCTTGGTTGTCGACGGCTGATGCCGCCGTTCGCGGGTGACATGAATACTTCGTGGCGGTGGAGATCACGGATTGGTCTCAGCCGGGAAGTAGGCGAAATTACTTGCGGCCCTTGGTCTACCCACACGTCAATATGTGGGGCGGGGACCCTTCGGCCCGGGGCATCGGGTGGATTGGTTGCGCACCAATGCTGTTGACGCATACGGCAAGGCAGCCCGGTCGGGGGTTCGGGCTGCCTTGCCTGTCTATGGGGTGATGGGTCAGGCGGCCGGCGGCATCAACACAGTATCGATCATGTACACCGTCGCATTGGCGGTTTTCACTCCACCGCATACCAATCCGGCGTCGTTGACCTTCAGGTCGGCGTCCGCGCCGGTGACGGTCAGCGGTGCCCCTTGCACCGTCTCATGCTCACCGACGACCTCCGCGGGCCCGGCCTGGCCGGGTACTACATGGTACGTCAGGATCGAGGTCAGCAGGTCCGAATCCGTCTTGAGCGTCTCCAACGTCGCCGCGTCGATCTTGGCGAATGCGTCATCGGTCGGGGCAAACACGGTGAACTGACCGGAATCGAGCGTCTCCACCAGATTGACGTTCGGGTTGAGCTGTCCCGACAGTGCCTGAGTCAGTGTCTTGAGCATCGGATTGTTCGACGCCGCAACGGTGACCGGGTCCAGCGCCATACCGCCCACCGAACCCGGACCTTCCGGCACCTGTTCGGCGTAGGCGGCGCAGCCGTTGCCCACCAGCGACGCCGCCGGGTCGGCCATGACGGTGGTGCTGGCCGGCGCTTCCGAGGTGCTGGTCGCAGAGTCCACGGCCGACTCTGCCGCGCTGGTCGCCGAGGACACGTTGCTCTCGGCTTCCTCGCTGGAACACGCGGACATCCCGAGGACGGCGACAGCGGCAAAGCTGGCCGTGATGAATTTCTGGTGAACCGTTTTCATGACAGGTCGACTCCTTTGTCTGGGGTTGATAGCTGGGATTCGGAGGAGGGCGAGGTGCGGAGTGGTCCAGGGCGCCTATGTCACGGTTGCGTCATATTTCTGCGGCTGAGGTGGCGTTTTAGGTCCGGCGTGGCCGAGCGCGGCACAATGGGTGGGTGGCTCTCTCCTCCGCCGAACGGCGCCTCAAGGTTCTGATCCTGGGCAGCACCGGGTCCATCGGCACCCAGGCACTCGAGGTGATCGCCGCCAACCCGGACCGTTTCGAGGTGGTGGGCTTGGCCGCCGGCGGCGGCAACCCCGACCTGCTGGCCGAGCAGAGTCTGCAGACCGGGGTCGCGAACATTGCCGTGGCCGATCCCGACGCCGCGACGCGGGTCACCGAACTGGGCGCAGGAGTCCGCTTCTCCGGACCCGACGCGGCGACCAGGATCGTGGAAGACACCGAAGCCGACGTGGTGCTCAACGCGCTCGTCGGCGCCCTCGGCCTGAAGCCCACCCTGGCCGCCCTGGCCGGCGGCGCACGCCTGGCGCTGGCCAACAAGGAGTCGTTGGTCGCGGGCGGCCCGCTGGTACTCAAAGCGGCGGCACCCGGTCAGATCGTGCCCGTCGACTCCGAACACTCGGCGCTGGCGCAATGCCTGCGCGGCGGCAGCCCCGACGAGGTGGCCACCCTGGTACTCACAGCATCGGGCGGTCCGTTCCGGGGCTGGAGCGCCAGGGACCTGGACGCGGTCACCCCCGAGCAGGCCGGCGCGCATCCCACCTGGTCGATGGGCCCGATGAACACGCTGAACTCCGCGTCTCTGGTGAACAAGGGACTGGAACTCATCGAGACCCACCTGCTGTTCGGCATTCCCTATGACCGCATCGAGGTGGTGGTGCACCCGCAGTCGATCGTGCACTCGATGGTCACCTTCGTCGACGGCTCCACGCTGGCGCAGGCCAGCCCGCCCGACATGAAACTGCCGATCGCGCTGGCACTGGGCTGGCCGGCCCGGGTGCCCGGCGCTGCCACCGCGTGCGACTGGACCACCGCCTCCACCTGGGATTTCGAACCGGTGGACAACGACGTGTTCCCCGCGGTGCACCTCGCTCGCGAAGCCGGGACCACCGGTGGTTGTATGACCGCGGTGTACAACGCCGCCAACGAAGAGGCCGCCGCGGCGTTCCTGGACGGACGCATCTCGTTCCCGACCATCGTGCACACGGTGGGTGACGTGCTGCACGCCGCAGACCAGTGGGCTGTGGAACCGGCTACCGTGGACGATGTACTCGACGCGCAACGCTGGGCGAGACAAGCCGCGCAAGCCCAGATCCAGCGGGTCTCACGGAAGGTCCTCACCACAAGATGATGTTTGCCCTCGGCATCGTGCTGTTCGCGCTGGCCATTCTGGTATCCGTGGCGCTGCACGAGTGTGGCCACATGTGGGTCGCGCGCGCCACCGGCATGAAGGTGCGGCGCTACTTTGTGGGCTTCGGGCCGACGGTGTGGTCGACATTCCGTCCGAACAGGCTCGGCCAAACCGAATACGGGCTCAAAGCGGTGCCGCTGGGCGGCTTCTGTGACATCGCCGGCATGACCTCGGTCGAGGAACTCGCCCCCGAAGACCAGCGCTACGCGATGTACAAGCAGAAGACGTGGAAGCGCGTGGCGGTGCTGTTCGCCGGCCCGGCCATGAACTTCATCATCGGGCTGGTCCTGATCTACGGCATCGCCCTGATCTGGGGCCTGCCGAACCTGCATCCGCCCACCGCCGCGATCGTCGGCCAAACCGCTTGTGTGGCACCAGAAGTCGCCAAGGGGAAGCTCGGCGACTGCGCCGGCCCCGGACCCGCCGCACTGGCAGGCATCCAGGCCGGGGACACCGTCGTCAAGGTGGGGGACACTCCCGTCGCCAACTTCGACGAGATGGTCACCGCCGTCCGCGAACTGCGGGCACCCACCACCTTCGTGGTGGAACGTGACGGGCGCACCTTCGACACGACAGTCGACGTCGCCCAGACCCAGCGCATCACCGCCGGCGACGACGGCGCCGAGTCCACCATCGACGTCGGCGCCATCGGTGTGGGTGCCGCCACCTTCGGCCCCACCCACCACAACCCCCTGTCGGCCATCCCCGCCACGTTCGCGTTCACCGGCGACCTGGCTGTGGAACTCGGCAAGTCGCTGGCAAAGATCCCCACCAAGGTAGGGGCGCTCGTGGATGCGATCGGCGGAGGAGAACGCGATCCCGAAACTCCCATCTCGGTGGTGGGGGCGTCCATCATCGGCGGCGACACCGTGGACGCCGGCATCTGGGTGGCGTTCTGGTTCTTCCTGGCGCAGCTGAATTTCGTGCTGGGCGCCGTGAACCTGGTGCCGCTGCTGCCGTTCGACGGCGGGCACATCGCCATCGCGCTGTTCGAGAAGATCCGCAACATGTTCCGCCAGCTCCGGCGGGTGGACGCCGCGGCGCCCGTCAACTATCTCAGGCTGATGCCCGCCACCTACGTAGTCTTGGTAGTGGTGGTCGGCTACATGCTGCTGACCGTGACCGCAGATCTGGTCAACCCGATCAGGCTGTTCCAGTAGGAGAAATCATGACCATGATCGGCCTGGGTATGCCGGCGGCCCCGGCGCCCACGCTCGCACCGAGGCGCAAGACGCGCCAGTTGATGGTGCGTGACGTCGGCGTGGGCAGCGACTACCCCATTGCTGTGCAGTCCATGTGCACCACCAAGACCCACGACATCAACTCGACGCTGCAGCAGATCGCGGAACTCACCGCGTCGGGCTGCGACATCGTCCGTGTCGCGTGTCCCCGGCAGGAAGATGCCGATGCGCTGGCGATCATCGCCAAGAAGGCGAACATCCCGGTGATCGCCGACATCCACTTTCAGCCCAAGTACATCTTCGCGGCCATCGATGCCGGTTGCGCCGCGGTGCGGGTCAACCCCGGCAACATCAAGGAGTTCGACGGCCGGGTCAAAGAGGTCGCCAAGGCCGCCAGTGCCGCGGGCATCCCGATCCGGATCGGCGTCAACGCCGGCTCACTCGACCCTCGGCTGATGCTCAAATACGGCAAGGCCACCCCCGAGGCGCTGGTCGAGTCCGCGCTGTGGGAAGCGTCGCTGTTCGAGGAACACGGCTTCGGCGATATCAAGATCAGCGTCAAGCACAACGACCCCGTCGTCATGGTGGCCGCCTACGAGCAGCTCGCCGCACAGTGTGACTACCCCCTGCACCTCGGGGTCACCGAGGCGGGCCCGGCGTTCCAGGGCACCATCAAGTCGGCGGTCGCGTTCGGCGCGCTGCTGGCCAAGGGCATCGGTGACACCATCCGGGTCTCGCTGTCGGCGCCGCCGGTCGAGGAGATCAAGGTCGGCAACCAGATCCTGGAGTCGTTGAATCTGCGGCCCCGCGGCCTGGAGATCGTGTCCTGCCCGTCGTGCGGACGGGCGCAGGTGGACGTCTACACCCTGGCCAATGAAGTGACGGCCGGTCTCGAAGGCATGAACATCCCGCTGCGCGTCGCGGTGATGGGGTGTGTGGTCAATGGACCCGGCGAGGCGCGCGAAGCCGACCTCGGGGTGGCCTCCGGCAACGGCCGGGGTCAGATCTTCGTCAAGGGCGAGGTCATCAAGACCGTGCCCGAATCGATGATCGTGGAAACCTTGATCGAAGAGGCCATGCGAATCGCCGAAGAGCGCGGCGGCGAGGCAACTTCCAGCGGTCCGCCGGTCGTGACCGTAAGCTGATAGGTGCTACGCGGCTCTCCGGGGGTCGCCGTCGCAGAAAGAGTCCTCATGTCGGCTCCACCTCTGTTTCGTCTGGTCGACGAGCGGCGGGTGTCTGTGGTGCGCGACGCGACGGCGGTCAGCCGCGTTTTCGACGATGACCCCGTGGGATCGTGCATGGTCGCGGCCAGGGTGGCCGACGGTGGTATCGATCCCAACGCCATCGGCGGCGAGCTGTGGACACGGCGGCGCGCCGAAGAATCGTTGTGTTACGCGGGCGCGAATCTGATCCCGTTGCGCGGTGCCGGCGCCGACCTGCATGCCTTCGCGGACAAGGCGATGAGCACCGCGCGCCGGTGCTCCTCACTGGTAGGGCGCACCGAACTGGTCATGCCGATGTGGCAGCGTCTCGAAAGTGCTTGGGGCCCAGCACGAGACGTGCGTGAACAGCAGCCGCTGCTGGCGCTGGCGTCGGCCCCGGACTGTCCGGTGGACCCCGAGGTGCGCCGGGTGCGCATCGACGAGCTGGATTCCTATCTGGTGGCGGCCGTCGACATGTTCATCGGTGAGGTCGGCATCGATCCCCGGCTGGGCGACGGCGGCCGCGGCTACCGGCGCCGTGTCGCGGGGCTGATCGCGGCGGGCCGGGCGTGGGCGCGGTTCGAGCACGGCGAGGTGGTGTTCAAGGCCGAGGTCGGGTCGCAGTCGCCGGCCGTCGGCCAGATCCAGGGGGTGTGGGTGCATCCCGAACGGCGCGGCCACGGCCTCGGTGCCACGGGCACGGCCACACTGTCGGCCGCGGTGGTGGCCGGCGGACGCATCGCCAGCCTGTACGTCAACGACTACAACACCGTGGCGCGCGCCGCCTATGCGCGGGTGGGTTTCGTCGAGGTGGGCACCTTCGCCACCGTGCTGCTCGACTGAGCTCTGTTCTCACGCTCGCGCCCGCGACGTCTACTCTGCGCCTTCTGTGACAGCGAGTCACTGAGTGGCGGGTTTTGGTGCAGAATCCCGCCCTGGAGTGACTGCGGGTCCCGCCGCGCGAGTGTCCGGCGCAACTGGTTCAGGAATCACGGTGTGCCTCCCCGATCGGACGCATCCTCAGTTCTAACATCAGCCCCAATGGTCACAAATGCATCACTAGCAACTCGCGTTACGGCAACGCTGGCCGTCGCGACCCTTGCCGTCGGGCTGTCCGCGTGTACCCCCCGGCCCGACGGTCCGGGACCGGCCGCGGAGCACTTCTTCGCGGCCCTGGCCACCGGTGACACCACCGGGGCGTCGGTATACACCGACCATCCCGAGGAAGCCCGCGCCGCACTCAACGCCGCCTGGGGTGGGCTGCAGGCCGAGCATCTCGACGCGCAGATCCTCAGTTCGAAGTACACGCAAGACATCGGCAGCGTGAATTACCGCTACACCTGGCACCTGCCCAAGGGCCGCACCTGGACCTACGACGGCCAGCTCAACCTGGTCCGCGACGAGGGGCAGTGGGAAGTTCGTTGGGCCGCAACGGGATTGCATCCGAAACTGGGGGAGAACCAAAGCCTGCAGCTGCGCTCCGAGGCGCCGCGGCGGGCCTCGGTCAACGAGCTCGGCGGCTCCGATGTCCTGGTGCCGGGCAACTTGTACCTCTATCAGCTCGATGCGGCCCGGGCCGGCCGGGCGTTGATGTCCACCGCCCGCGCGGTGACCGATGCCCTGCGACCGTTCGACAACACCCTGGACCCGCAGCGGTTGGCCGAAGAAGCCAGCTCCACTCCGGGTGCGCTGAGCCTGATCACGCTCAACAAAGACGACAACGACCGGCTGGCGCCGGCGATCGGTGCCCTGCCCGGCGTCGTCATCACCCCGCAGGCCGACCTGCTCCCCACCAACCCCGAGTTCGCCCCGGCGATCATCAACCAGGTCAAGAAGTCCGTCATCGACGAACTCGACGGGGACGCCGGGTGGCGCGTCGTCAGCGTCAACCAGAACGGCGCGGACGTCGACATCTTCAACGAGGTGGCCCCGGCGCCGGCGCCGTCGATGACCATCACGTTGGACCGCGCCGTGCAGAACGCCGCACAGAACGCCGTCAACGGCCAGGGCCAGAAGGCCATGCTGGTGGTGATCAAGCCGTCGACGGGCGAGATCCTCGGGGTCGCTCAGAACGCGTCCGCCGATGCGGACGGCCCGGTGGCCACCACCGGTCTGTATCCGCCGGGCTCGACGTTCAAGATCGTGACCGCGGGCGCGGCGCTCGATCGCGCGATGGCCACCCCCAACACGCTGCTGGGCTGCCCGGGCACGGCCGAGATCGGGCACCGGGTGGTGCCGAACTACGGCGGGTTCGACCTCGGTGTGGTCCCGATGTCGCGGGCGTTCGCCAGTTCCTGCAACACCACCTTCGCCGAGCTGGCCAGCCGCATGCCCCGCGACGGCCTGACCGTCGCGGCCGCGCAGTACGGGCTGGGGCAGGACTACGACATCGAGGGCATCACCACCTTCACCGGGTCGGTGCCGCCGACGGTGAACCTGACCGAACGCATCGAAGACGGCTTCGGCCAGGGCAAAGTGCTGGCCAGTCCGTTCGGGATGGCGCTGGTGGCCGCGACCGTCGCCTCCGGCAAGACACCCGTGCCACACCTGATCGTCGGCCACGAGACCAAGGTCACCGGGGACGCCCGCCCGATCAGCCCGGAGATGCTCGACGGCCTGCGCTCGATGATGCGGCTGGTCATCACCAACGGCACCGCCAAGGACCTCGCCGACACCG
>JBEVFK010000106.1:0-10073 GCA_040512325.1 Mycobacterium sp.
GCGCCACGGGTGAGCTGCCAACCCGTCACGCCGATTCGGGCGGCCTCAACAGGCAACGGCACCCGGTCGAGTTTGGCCACCTCGCGGTGTTTGGTTGAACTCATGTCTGCAGTGTGCCAAATCTGCTGGTATGAGCCCAACCAAGGTCGGTTATCATGCCTGGCCGGCGGGTCGGCGGGTGGGCTGAAGTCGCTGGTAGACGGGCACGTTTGACACCTGTCTTATTTTTCGTGACGACGCTCACGTGGTACCGCTGCTTCGCCTCAGGCGTCACATCTGTCTCTGGAGGGGATGGCCGGTTGACGGCAACGTCAGCCACCGGCAGGTTATGTATTCATGAATCGCATCAGCTCGCTCGCGGGCGCCGACGGCCGAGTCTTCGGCAAGCAGCGGGTGCGGCTGTTGCGAATCTATCTGAGCGGCACCACATTTCTGTACCTCTACGGGGTGGTCTTCACGCTGTTCCCGGTGCGCACCGACCTCGCCTACGCCAATCCCGTCGGCGGGATCATCGCCATCGTCCTCGGGGTGTCGGCGTTGGCGTACCTGGCCGTCAAGCCGGATGCCCTGATGCCGGCCACTGTCGCGGCGATGGCCGCCACCCCGATCGTGATGGCCTTCCACGTCACCTTGACCGCCGAGTACTCCTGTGTGATCGGCCCGATGTTCATGGCCATGTACCTCCGGGCGTTTCACCCACCCCGCCAGGCCCTGGTTCTGATCGGCGTTCTCACCACTGCGTGTCTGGTGGCCGTCGTGGTGGCTCCGGCGCCGCACGTCGGCGTCATCACCCTGCTCATCATCGTGGTCGCGATCGTCGGCGCCGCCGAGTCGTTCGGCCTGCTGATGCGGGCCATGTTCACCGCGGCCTGCACCGATCCCATGACGGGGCTGCTCAATCGCGCGGGCTGGGAGATCGGCACCACCGATCTGCTGGCCCGTTTCCGCGGGGCGCCGGTCGCCGTCACCGTCGTCGCCCTCGACATCGACGGGCTCAAGGCTGTCAACGACACCTACGGGCACCAGGCCGGCGACGACCGCATCACCGGCTACGCGCGCCAGTGGCAGCGGGCCGTGCCCCGGCAGGCGGTGTTGGCCCGGTTGGGTGGCGACGAATTCGCCGCGTGCATCGCCGGTGCGAAACCCGGTGTAGTCGAGGCGTTCCTGCGCGACATCCGGCTCAAGACACCCGCAGTGAGCATCGGCACCGCGACGCAGACCTCCGCCGGCCCCAACATCGCCGACCTCTACGCCGAGGCCGACGCCGCGCTCTACCAGAGCCGGGGACGGCCCCTCCATGACGACTCCGGCAGCGCCGCGAGCACGTGATCTCGGGGATTCAGCCCACCGGCTGCTTGCCCCACGGCGTCAGCCACGGCGTCGGCTCCCAGCCCTCGAGCCCCGCCAGCAGCTCATACAACGTGGCGCCGTCGATGCTCTCGCGGATGATGTCGGCCTGCCCGGCATGGCGGGCCAACTCTTCGATCAGATGAAACAGCACCCACCGCACCGACCAGGCCGGTACATCTTTCGGGAACCAGGGGACGTCCTGGGGGATGGGTACCGCGGCGCCGAGGTCGACGGTCTCGATGAGCGCGACAGCCTCGGCATTGCCCTTGTCGAACTCGGCGAGGATGCCGGCCAACGTCTCGTCGTCGCGCATGACGAACTCGGCCTCGTACTCGGCGGCCTGCTCCTCTTGTGAGCGTTCATCATTGGGCGTCAACTCCGGCGCCGCCGCGGCCCGTTGGATCCAGCCACGCTGGCAGTTGGTGACGTGCTTGATCAGCGCGCCGATGGACAGCGCGCTCACGGTCGGCTTCTGCCGGGCCTGCTCATCTGTGAGTCCGAACGCCACCGCGTGAAACGCGTACTGCTGGGCCTTGACGTACTCCAGCAGTCCGGCGCGTTCATCGGCGATGGGCGGGGGCATGGCGGCCATGATCAGTTCTCCTTTGATGCGGAATGAGCGGACATGAGTTCGTAAAGTGTTGCACCGTCGATGCTTTCGCGGATGATGTCGGCGTGGCCGGCGTGCCTGGTGAGCTCCTCGATGAGCTTGAAGAACACATAGCGCACGGTCCAGGCCGACCCGTCCTGCGGAAACCACGGCACCCCCGGCGGCACCGGCACCACCGTGTCCAAGTCGGCGGTCTCGACCAACCGGATGGCCTCCGCGCTGCTGTCGCTGAACGCGGCCAGCACGTCGGCCAGGGTGTCGTCGCCACCCATGACGAACCCGCTGCCGAACTCGGCGGCCTGCTCGTCGACCGGACGCTGGTCGGCGACGGTCAGTTCCGGGGCGGTGACCACCCGCTGGTTCCACATCTGCTGGACGTGGGTGAGGTGCTTGATCAGGCCGCCGAGGCTCAGCTCGCTGGCCGACGGCGAGGAGCGGGCCTGCTGATCGGTGAGGTTGACGGCGACGACGTGGTAGGCGTGCTGCTGGTTGGCGAGGAACTCGCGCAGACCGGCGCGTTCATTGGCGACGGGGGCGGGCATGGTCATGGCTCAGTGCTCCTGGTGTGCGTAAAGGTCACGGATGCACGCGATTTCGGCTCCGTGGTGGATCACTTCGCGGTTGATGTGCAACACCAGGGTGGTCATCGGCTCGTCGCCCCACTCGCCCTCGGCGGGCCCGCACGGCTGGGCGAGTCCGTCGTCGTCGAGTGCGCGGACCCCGGAAATCCAGGCGGCGTAGGCGTCGTCGAGTTGGTGTAGCGCCGAGCCGGCATCGAGGGCGTAGTCCCACGTCTCGTAGTCCGCCGGGGGGCCGCCGAAGTGCGAGTGATTACGGGCGGCGAGCACGCCGACGATGATGTGCGCCAGCCGCCACGAGATGGTGGTGAACGGCGCAGGCACCGGCTCCGGGTAGGCGAAGTCGATGCGGCCGTCGCGGTGCAAGCTCCAGCAGTCCGGCACCGGCTCGAAGAAGTACTCGTCGTCGGTGAGCCCTTCCAGGCGGGGGCGCAACGCGGTCTGCCAGTGCAGGTCGAGCTGGAAAACCAGCTGATCGGTGAGTGTTCGGGCTGTCATGGCTCTACCGTCTCAGGCATTTAGGACAGGTTCGGTCCTAGAAGTGCGGCAGACTCTTGTCATGTCCGAAACGACGAGCCGGGTGCTGCAGCTGCTCGGGCTGCTGCAGGCCCGCCGGGTGTGGACCGGCGAGGAGCTGGCCGAACGCCTCGGCGTGACCGGCCGCAGCGTGCGACGCGATATCGACCGGCTGCGCGACCTGGGCTATCCGGTGCATGCCAGCACCGGTCACGGCGGCGGCTACCAGCTGGGAGCCGGGGCAGCGTTGCCGCCGCTGCTGCTCGATCCCGACGAAGCCATCGCGATGGCCGTCTGCCTGCGATTGGCTGCCGGGGGCAGCGTGGCCGGCGTCGGCGAATCGGCGCTACGCGCGCTGTCCAAGCTGGACCAGGTGATGCCCGCGAAGCTGCGGTCCCAGGTCTCGGCGGTGCAGGAGTCGACGGTGACGTTGACCTCCGGCAGCACCGACACCCCCGTCGAACCCGAAGCGCTGATGACCCTGGCCCGCGCCTGCCGCGACCACGAGCACGTCGACGCCGCCTACACCGACATCCGCGGCGCCGAAACCTCGCGCAGGCTGGAGCCGTATCAACTGGTGACCACCGGCCGGCGGTGGTACCTGCTGGCCTACGACCGCGACAAGCTCGACTGGCGCACCCTGCGCCTGGACCGGATGAGCGACGTGCGCGCCCGCGGCACCACCTTCATCGCCCGCGACGCACCCGACGCGGCCACCTACGTCAGCCGCTCCATCAGCAGCTCGCCGTACCGCTACGTCGCGAGGGTGCGCTACTTCTGCTCCAGTGAGGTTGTGGCCCAGCACTTTTCGCCCTCATCGGCCACCATCGAAGCCGAGGGCCCCGAGACCTGCCTGGTGACCGCCGGCGCCGACGACCCCGAGAAGATCGCGCTGTACCTGGCGATGGTGGGCTGCGACTTCGAGATCCTGGGGCCGCCGGAAGTGATCGACGGGGCGCGCGTGATGGCGCAGCGGCTCGCGGACTCGGCTAACCGGTGATACCGAGCCGATCGGCGAGCACCAGGAACGCGAACGCGTAATCGTTGTCCTCGGTGGCTTTGCGCACGTGCTTCCAGTCCACCTTCTCGCGCACCGCACGGACGCCGGGCAGGAACTTGGCGAAATTGCAGTGGTGCTCGTTGAGCGACAGCAGCTTCTCGGTGATGACCTCGGTGGGCGGCAGCACCGGCATCCGGATGGCCAGCACGTCGTACTCCTCGGCGGCTTGCAGCGTCGACTTGGTGACGGGCACCCCGTTGAGCCGGTGCAGCACGTCGATGACGAAGTCGTCGCCCACACACGCCTTGAACAGCCAGTCCTCAGGCGTGCGCTCGAGGGTGAAGTCGGACTTCTCCAGCGTCAGCGCCGCGGCTTCGACATCGTCCTCGGCAACCACGAAATCCACGTCGTGCACCGGTTCCGGACCGCCATGCACCCACAACGCATAACTGCCCGCCAACGCGAAGTCGGGGCCGTGCGCCTTGAACGCCGAGGCGGCGCGCTTCAGCGCATCGCGCAGGTCGTCGTTGCGGCCGGGCATGGGTGCTCCTTCGGGTAGTTGGGTAGATACATACCCATGCGCATAGCTACTTTCAACATCCTGCACGGCCGCAGCGTGCACGACGGTGAAGTGCGACTGGACCGGCTGGCCGACAGCATCCGTGCGCTCGACGCCGACATCCTGGCGCTCCAAGAGGTCGACCTGGACCAACCCCGCTCGTCGATGGCCGACCTCACCGCGGTGGCCGCCGACGCCATGGGCGCGGTGAGCCACCGGTTCGTCGCCGCCATCTCGGGCACCCCCGGCGCCACGTGGATGGCCGCCACCGGCACCGAACAACCCGGCACCGCCGCCTACGGGATCGCGCTGCTGTCGCGCTACCCCGCGACCAGCTGGCAGGTCTTACGGATCCCGCGGATCCCCGTCCGATTCCCGCTGTACCTGCACGAACCCGGCAAAGTGCTCGTCGTCCACGAAGAACCCCGGGCCGCGATGGTCGCCCAGTTCGACACCCCGCTGGGGCCGATGACGGTAGGCAACACCCACCTGTCGTTCGTGCCGGGCTGGAATCGGGTGCAACTGCGTCGGCTCATCCGCGACATGCGCGGCTTCCCCGGCCCCCGGGTACTGATGGGCGACCTGAACCTCAAAGCGCAGGCCGTCGCCCGCACCTCAGGGCTGCGGCCGCTGGGAGTGGCGCAGACGTTTCCGGCGGAAGACCCGAACCGGCAGCTGGATCACATCCTGACCGACGACCCCACGCTGCAGGCCGGCCAGTCGTCGGCTCCGCTGCTGACGATCTCCGACCATCGGCCGCTGGTGGTCGAGGTGTTTCGCGCGTGAATCCTGCCAGCGCAGCCGCAGCAGCAGAGCGCCGCGATGGGCTTCGAATCCCAGCGATATCACGTCACGTGGATTGGCTTTCACAATGACTCCACTGTGGCACAGCCCGTCACGAGAGGCTCGTCCCTCGCCCGCGGTCCTGGTCACAGTGCAATGAACACTTGGGCACGATCGGTGAACGAGTGGCGGCGAACGTAGGGATTCGCCGAGGTTCCTTACAAGCTGGGAGCTATGGCACGGCCCCTGCACCAACCGACCACCATTTCCGTGTCCGTTGAAGACATCGACGCACGCGAGGTGAAATTTCGGGCGTGCACCCCCGGCGCTGCCCTGCCGCTGGTCGGCACCCATGAGTGGCGTCAGCTCCGGAACTGGCTCACCCAGCTGATCGTCACCGAGCGCGTCCTGCGCTACGAAGGCGTCCGCCTTGGCGTCGACGCCGACCACGCGCCCAGCCTCGCCGAGGTACTGCCTGATGGCACCGCGCGCTTCGAAATCGGCAGCCTCGCGGCCGCAGCCCTGGCAGACCCGCTGGCCCGCGCCGTGTTCTGGTACGTCACCGAAGACGTCGACATCACCGAGATGGAGGTGGCGGACTTCCACGAGCGCAACCCGCGGCGGTTCGCCGCGACCATCACGTGCGTAGAGAGCCGTCGTACCGGGTCGGTGCCCCCGCTGGACGCGGTGCGGCCGGCCATCGCGGCGCACCTCCGCGGCACCGCCCGACGACGAGCGTTCCGGCAATGGCTCGATACCCGCCGCGCCGACATCGTCGCCAACGACCCCTGCCGCGTTTACCGCCCGCGACGACGGTGATGAACCACCCGATCCTGGCCCTGGACATCGGCGGCACGAAGATTGCCGCCGGTGTGGTGAGCGACGACGGGGTACTGCTGTCGACGCACACCGAACCCACCCCGCCCCGCGGTGACGCCGAAGACGTCTGGGCCGTGGTCGAACGGCTGATCGTTGTGGCGACGGCCGACACCGCCGTGAGTGGCGTCGGGATCGCCTCCGCCGGGCCGGTGGATCTGCCCACCGGGACCGTCAGCCCCATCAACATCCGCGCCTGGTCGGACTTCCCGCTGCGCGACCGGGTTTCTGCAGTACTGCCCGGGCTGCCGGTGCGCCTCGGCGGCGACGGGGTGTGCATGGCCGTCGGCGAGCACTGGCGCGGCGCCGGCCAGGGATCGTCATATCTGCTGGGCATCGTGGTCTCCACCGGCGTGGGTGGCGGCCTGGTGCTCGACGGCAAGCCGTACTTCGGGCGCACCGGCAATGCCGGCCACGTCGGACACGTGCTCGTCGAACCGGGTGGTCCGCTGTGCTCGTGTGGTGCCCGTGGCTGCGTCGAGGCGATCGCCGCCGGGCCGCGGATGGTGCAATGGGCGCGCGACCTGGGCTGGGCCGCCCCTGCCCGCGCCGGCGCCAAGGAGTTGGCGGCCGCGGCCCGGGCAGGTGAACCCGTGGCGCTCAATGCTTTTCGGCGCAGCGCTGATGCGGTGGCGGCCATGATCGCGTCGGTGGGTGCGGTGTGCGACCTGCAATTGGCCGTCGTCGGGGGAGGGGTCGCAGCGGCCGGAGCGGTGCTGTTCGACCCGCTGCGCGAAGCGCTGGCCCGCTACGCCCGACTGGATTTCATCGCCGACATGCAGGTGGTGCCCGCGGTGCTGGGTGCCGATGCCGGGCTGATCGGCGCGGCGGGGCTGCTGAGGTCCTAGCTCGTCGCCTCCTCGTCGGCTGTACTCGGCCGTCGCCTCCTCAATTTCTGCGGGCGGGCTGCTATGAGCGGGAGTTGACGACCCTGCTGCAGAAATGGATGAGGGCGTTGCTTGTTTGGTTGCCTCGCCTGGTCATTTTCTGCGGGAGGGTTGCAGTGAGCGGGTGTTGACGACCCTGCTGCAGAAATGGGGAAGCTCACGGCTTCCAACCTCGGCGGGCAGCGGCCTCGCGAACGCGGCTGATGATGAAAGACTTGCTCTGTTCTTTGACCACGCGAAGGTCGATCCAGCCTTGGCGCTCGATCAACTCGTAGCGGCCGATGTCTTTGACATACGTCGGCCGTTTCTCGCGGTGGTGATCGCCCTCGTAGTCCAGTCCGATCTTCGGTTCGTCCCAGCCCATGTCGATGTAGGCAACTCTGTAGCCGTCTCGGACTTCAATCTGCGTTCGAGGCCTCGGGAAGCCGGCGTCGATGAGGACCAGCCGCAGCTCGCTCTCCTTCGGCGACTGCGCTCCGGCGTCCATGAGCGCCAGCGCGATCTTGGCGTCACGGATTCTGCGGGCACGCTTGTGTCGATCCGCGATCTCAAGTGCTGCCTCCGCAGTGGTCCCAGTGGCAGCGCCAAGGGCATCGAGATGAGCCACCGCATCGTCACGCAGCAGGTATCGGCCCAGGTCGAGGGCTGTCCGAGCCGGGCTGGTGACGCGGAACTCGCCGATCTGGCAGATCTCGTCGTCGGCAATTCGCTCTTCCCGGACGATCACGCCGGGCCGTTTCCTGGTGTGCTTCGTGATGAGCTCGATCGGCACGGTGTTCTCGACGTACTGCGATCCGTGCAGCGCTGCCGCCGCGCGCCCGGCGATGATGCCTCGGCGATCGCTCCACAGCCATGCGTTCACGGTCCGAACTGCGAGAGTCGATGCTTCACCTTTCGGAACATGCACCCGCGGCAGAACTCTGTCGTAGTTCCAGCGCAGAGCTCCGCGGGTCAGCACACCGGCCGCGAGTGCTTCTGGTGCGAGGAGTGGTTCACCCATGCTCGGATCGTCAGGATCGGTGCCGACGGATCGCAGGGGTACAACGGCACACGTCGCGGCCGTTGTGGATGAACTCGCAACTGTGAGCTTGCCAGTTTCTGCAATAGGGCTGCTGCGAGCGGGTGATGGCGACCTTGCTGCAGAAATTTGGGGAGGGGCGAAGTCCTGGCGGCAATAGTCATGCCAAGTTTCTGCAATAGGGCTGCTGCGAGCGGGTGATGGCGACCTTGCTGCAGAAATAGCGGAGCCGACGAGCACGGTTTTGGCTGATCGTCACTGCTCAGGTTATTGTTGTCGACGATCCACCGAAGACCGTCGGTCACCGAGCAATCGGTTGAAGGTTCCGGGAACACCCGGACGGCCCACGCAGGAGGACGAGGCAACACCCTAGAGGTGTATTCACGCCCCGACCGCATCCTGCGTCGGGGCGTTCGTTGTTTTTCCCGGCTGGTGGCAGACCGTACACAGCTAGACAAACCGAGGAGGCATGCATGGCCAAGGCTGACAAGGCCACTGCCGTTGCAGAGATCACTGAGCAGTTCAAGGCCTCAACTGCCACCGTCGTCACCGAGTACCGCGGTCTGACGGTGGCCAACCTGGCCAACCTGCGTCGTTCGCTCGGAGCCACAGCCACCTATTCGGTCGCGAAGAACACGCTGGTCAAGCGTGCCGCGGCTGAGGCAGGTGTCGAAGGCCTCGACGAACTGTTCACCGGCCCGACCGCCATCACCTTCATCACGGGTGAGCCGGTCGACGCCGCCAAGGCGTTGAAGACCTTCGCCAAGGAGAACAAGGCGCTGATCATCAAGGGTGGCTACATGGACGGCGCGGCGCTGACCGTCGCGCAGGTCGAAGCCATCGCCGACCTGGAGTCGCGCGAAGTCCTGCTGGCCAAGATGGCCGGCGCGATGAAGGCGAAGACCAGTCAGGCCGCAGCGCTGTTCCAGGCGCCGCTGTCGCAGCTCGCCCGCCTTGCATTCGCCCTGCAGGAGAAGCGGACCGAAGCCGAAGGCGCCCCCGAGGCACCTGTGGCGGAAGTAGCGGACGAAGCTCCGGCCGCCGAGGCCGAAGCACCTGCCGAGGTGGCAGATGCTCCCGCCGAGACAACCGAATAACCAACCAGACCCAACTCGATCGACAACCCGGTCAAAGAAGAATCAGAAAGGACCACACCATGGCCAAGCTCAGCACCGATGAATTGCTGGATGCGTTCAAGGAACTGACCCTGCTCGAGCTCTCTGAGTTCGTCAAGGCGTTCGAAGAGACCTTCGACGTCACTGCAGCCGCTCCTGTCGCCATCGCCGGCCCGGCCGCTGCCGGCCCCGCCGCCGAGGCCGCTGAAGAGCAGTCCGAATTCGACGTCATCCTCGAGGGTGCCGGCGAGAAGAAGATCGGCGTCATCAAGGTCGTCCGCGAGATCGTTTCGGGCCTCGGCCTGAAGGAAGCCAAGGATCTCGTCGACAGCGCGCCGAAGGCACTGCTGGAGAAGGTTTCCAAGGAAGCCGCCGACGAGGCCAAGGGCAAGCTCGAAGCTGCCGGCGCTTCGGTGACCGTCAAGTAATTTCAGCCCCCTCATACGGGCAAGCAACCGCCCGGGATCCTCGTGATCCCGGGCGGTTTGTGTTTGTCAGGGTCTGCGCGCCGACAACGCGGGACGTCAGGGTTGGTAAAGGGAATGACACAAACGACATCGGCCGATTGCCGGTGCGCTACAGTGACTCAAGCCACAGACAGGGTGCTGGTGGCGGGGTGTTTGTGAACTGGAAGGATTTCGCGTGGGCATTGGTATCCAGGTTGAGGGACTGACGAAGTCCTTCGGATCCCAGCGAATTTGGGAAGACGTCACGATGGACATTCCCGAAGGCGAGGTCAGTGTTCTGCTCGGCCCGTCGGGAACTGGTAAGTCGGTGTTCC
>JBEVFK010000107.1:0-20782 GCA_040512325.1 Mycobacterium sp.
CGGTCTGGACGCTGCGATGGACGAGCTGGAGTCCGGGGACTACCGGGCGGCGATCCTGACCGGCGCGGGCCGCGGTTTCTGCGCAGGCGCGGATCTGTCCGGCACCGGAGAACCGTGGACCAAACCGGCGAAAGCGGCCTTCAAGACCAGCTACGACGGTCAGGTCCGGTTGGCTGATCAGTTGACCCGGCTCTACGAGTTACCGATTCCGGTGATCGCCGCGGTCAACGGAGCCGCCGTGGGTGGCGGGCTGGCCTACGCGCTGCACTGCGACATCCGGATCGCTTCGGAGTCGGCGCGATTCGGCTCGGTGTTCATCAAGGCCGGCTTCTCGTCGCTGGATATGGGCACCAGCTACCTGCTGCCCAAGGTCGTCGGTGCCGGCGCTGCGCGGGAGTTGATGTTGACCGGGCGCATCATCGATGCGGCCGAGGCGTACCGCCTCCAGCTGGCGTTCGAGGTGGTGGCGCCCGAGGAGCTGTTGCCCGCGGCGCTGCGCAAGGCCCGCGAGATCGCGGGCAACAACGCTTTTGGTGTGTGGCAGACCAAGACCGGTCTCAACGTCGCGCTCGATGCCTCGAGCCTGCGGCATGCCAAGGAGCTGGAGAACCGCACGCAGATCCTGACGGGGTTCACCAACAATCCGAGGGAAGCGGCGATGGCGCTGCGGGAGAAGCGTCAGCCGGTGTGGGACGAGCTCTGATCGACCGCCTGCTGTCCCACCACCCTGAGCAGCTGTAGGTCCGCCAGCGCCGACGACCCGGCAGGCGGGGTGAGCACCACCAGCGTCTGGCTGTGGTCGGCGGCCATCGTTTCGCAGTCGAGGGTGATCGCACCGACGGCGGTGTGAAATGTCTTCTGCTGCATGCGCCGGACGGCCACCTCGTGGCGGGCCCACAGTGCGGCGAACTCGGGGCTGTGGTCCAGCAAATTGTCGACGAGCTCGGCCATGTCGGCGTCATGGCGGCGGCGCGCCCAGGCGGCCCGCAGGTCGGCAACGGTGATCTGGCTGTGCTGGTGGTGGACCGGCTCCGGCACCCGGTCGCGCCCGTGCGGGTCGGTGAACCACTGCCACGCGAGGCTGGCCCGGAAACTCGTGTCCCCGGTGACCAGGTCGCCCATCAGCAACCGGGCCAGGTCGTTCTGGGCCAGCATGATGTAGGTGTCGGAGCAGACGAACGCGGCGGCGTCGCGCATCTGGTCGAGGACGAACGACAACGCGGGCCGGACATGGAACGAGGGCCCCTCCCGGTCGGGGACGGCGTGCCCGGCCAGTCGGTACAGGTGGTGGGTCTCGTCCTCGGACAGGCGCAGGGCACGGGCCAGCGCCCGCACCATCTGCGGCGACGGCTGCGTGCTGCGGGCCTGCTCCAGTCGGCTGTAGTAGTCCACCGACATCCCGGTCAGCTGCGCTACCTCCTCCCGGCGCAACCCCGCGGTGCGGCGCCGTCCGCCGTCCGGCAGGCCGACCTCGGCCGGCCGGATGGATTCCCTGCGGCGACGGAGGAAATCAGCCAGCGCCTCTTGGTCCATCGCTCCATTGTCACCGCAGGGACGGATCGGAGGCAGGGACTCAGAATCCCTGGTTAGACGCGTCCTAGCTGGGGCGCCGGTATCCACCGAGACTGGCCGCATGGACCTCAAGAAACTCAACAGCTTCACCACCTCGGCGCTCGGTCTCGGATGCATGGGCATGTCCGGGGCGTACGGCGCCGCTGACCGCCAGGAAAGCACCGCAACCGTGCACGCCGCACTCGACGCCGGGATCACCCTGCTCGACACCGGCGACTTCTACGGCATGGGCCACAACGAACTCCTGCTGGCCGACGCGTTGCGGGCGGTGCCCCGGGACAGCTACCAACTCAGCGTGAAATTCGGCGCCCAGGTCGGTCCTGACGGTTCGTTCGTCGGCTTCGACGGCAGGCCGAACGCGGTGAAGACGGCGCTGGCGTACTCACTACAACGTCTCGGCACCGACTACGTCGACGTCTACCGGCCGGCACGGCTGGACCCCGCCGTCCCCATCGAGGACACCGTCGGCGCCATCGGCGACCTCGTCGACGCCGGGTACGTGCGCCACATCGGGTTGTCGGAGGTCGGCGCGGAAACCATCCGCCGCGCTGCGTCCGTCCGCCCGATCAGCGACCTGCAGATCGAATACTCCCTGGCCGACCGCGGGGTGGAACGCAAGATCCTGGGCACCTGCCGCGAACTCGGCATCGGCATCACGGCCTACGGGGTGCTGTCCCGCGGCCTGATCAGCGGGCACTGGACCAAAACCAGTGGAGGGCAAGGTGATTCCCGACTGGGTGGGCCGCGCTTCGCGGCGGAGAATCTGGACCGCAACCTGGCACTGGTCGAGGCGCTGCGCGGCGTGGCCGACGAACTCGGCATCACCGTCGCGCAGACCGCGATCGCCTGGGTGGCCGCCAGGGGAGCTGACGTGGTGCCACTGGTCGGGGCCAAGACCCGGGCGCGGTTGGCCGAATCGCTGGGTGCCGTCGGCGTGACGCTGACTGCAGCCCAGCTGACGGCCATCGAGGCGGCGGTGCCGGCAGGGCAGTTCGTCGGGGATCGTTATCCGGCCGCGCACATGGCGGCGCTGGACTCCGAACGGTGAGTTGTGGAGTCTCCGCGGCGGTCAGCGCCGCCCAGACTCCACAAATCACGCCTTGGCGATGACGTTCTCGGCGAACCACTCGAGGTTGCGGATCTTCGCGTCCAGCGGCTCGGTATCGGGGCCGTCGACGTAAGGGATGCGGAAGCCGACGATGACGTCGGTGACGCCCTTGTCCTCGAGGCGCTTGACCCCGTCGAGGGTGAAGCCGTCGATCGAGATGACATGGATCTCGAACTCCTCGGCCAACCCGATGCGCTCTTCCTCGTCCCGGAACTTGGCGAGTTTGGCCAGCAGCGGATCGAGCTCCTCGGGGTCGCCACCGCCGTGCATCCAGCCGTCGTTGCGGGCCGCACGCCGGAGCGCGGCGTCGGCGTGGCCGCCGATCAGGATCGGGACCGGCTTCGTCGGCGCGGGCGTCATCTTGAACCGGGGGAAGTCGTAGAACTCCCCGTGGTACTCGAAATAGTCGCCGGACGTCAGACCCCGGATGACGTCGATGCACTCATCCATCCGCTTGCCGCGCTTGGCGAACGGCACGCCCATGATCTCGTAGTCCTCCGGCCACGGGCTGGTGCCGACGCCGAGGCCGAGGCGGTTGTCGAACAATGCCGCCAGCGAGCCGGCCTGTTTGGCCACCAGTGCGGGCGGGCGGATGGGCAGCTTGAGCACGAAGATGTTGAAGTGCAGCTTCGTGGTCACCGCCGAGAGTGCACCGATCAGCGCGAACGACTCGATGAACGGCTTGCCGTCCAGGAACTCGCGGTTGCCGTCCTCGGTGTATGGATACTTCGAATCGGATTCTTCGGGGTAGGCGATGCTGTCCGGAATCGTCATCGCGTGGTACCCGGCCTCGTCGGCCGCCTTGGCCAACGGGATGTAGTACTTCGGGTCGGTCATGGCTTCCGCATAGGTGAACCGCATACAGATCACACTAGAACACGTTCTAGTTTCTGTACCCGATACTGTTCCGACCTGTGCGCACCATCCACGTCATCGGCATCGGAGCGGGCGATCCCGACTATGTGACCGCACAGGCGGCGGCCGCCCTCAACACCACCCAGGTCTTCTTCGCGATGGACAAGGGCGCAGCCAAGAGCGACCTGGTGGCCCTGCGCCGCGAGGTGTGCCGGAGGTTCATCCACGAACCCGGGTACCGCTTCGTCGAGCTGGCAGACCCGTCGCGTGCCAAGGACGGCGACTATCTGCAGGCCGTTGCCGACTGGCACGAGGCCCGGGCAGCGGTCTGGGCGCACGCCATCAACAGCGAACTCGACGCCGACGGCGTGGGCGCCTTCCTGGCCTGGGGTGACCCCTCGCTGTACGACAGCACCTTGCGCATCCTGGAGTTGGTGGGTCGTCACATCGAGTTCGACTACGACGTGATCCCCGGCGTCAGCGCCCTCCACGCACTCACCGCCCGGCACCGGATTCCGCTCAACGACGTCGGCGAACCCGTACTGATCACCACCGGCCGGCAGTTGCGCGCGACGGGATTGACCGGCGCCGCCGTGGTGATGCTGGACGGCGAGTGCTCGTTCATGGCCTGCCCGGCCGACACCCGCATCTGGTGGGGCGCCTACCTGGGCACGCCGAACGAACTACTCGTCAGCGGCACCGTGGGGCAGGTGGGCGAGCAGATCACCGCTTTACGTGCCCAGGCCCGCGCACGTCACGGCTGGATCATGGACACTTACCTGCTGCGGGCCGGCTAGCAGTAGGAAATCGTCGCCGTCGCCAGCGCCTGCTGGTACATCGGGTCGAGGCCGCGGTCACGGATGACGGTCTGCTCGGCGCTGTCCAACGCGGCCTGGCAGTCGGGGCCGAGCAGCGTATCCCGGTGCAGTGAAATCTCTTTCACGATGGTCTTGTTGAACCCGTTGATCGCTTCCCGCGACGCCGCCAGATCCGCCGCGGCGGCCGGTGCCACCGCGGGATCGAGCTTCCACTGCCCGAAGCGGGTGTACTGGATGCCCTCGTTGGCGCTGATCTGATCCTGGAAAACCAGCCGCACGTACGCGGCGTCGACCTGCTGCGCGGTGGCATCCTCGGCGACGGAGTTCAGCACCACCTCGATGCGGGCCGGATCGCTGATGGCGCCGCCGTTGATCCATTTGGTCGCCGCCACCGCCTCGGCGGTCTGCAACCGCTGGGCGACGGTGTCGACGAGGGTGTTGAGCGGGCTGGGCTCGGCAGCGGCGGCGGGGGCACCTGCGAAAAGAGCCGCGACGGCCACGGTGGCTGCAAGGAGTGGGGTGCGCACGCGTACATCTTTGCCCATAACAGATGACAGGGCGTCAATATGGTCGGCAGACTGGTGGGGTGCCCGAACTTCCTGAGGTCGAAGCGCTTGCCGACTACCTGCGCAACCACGCCGTCGGCTTGCCCGTCGGCCGGATCGACGTCTCTGCGTTCTCGGTGCTCAAGACGTTCGATCCGCCGGTCACGGCGCTCTACGGCCAGCAGGTGACCGGGGCGAACCGCTGGGCGAAGTATCTCGGTCTGCAGATCGGTGAGCTGCACCTGATCACGCATCTGTCCCGCGCGGGCTGGCTGCGCTGGTCGGACAAGCTCGCGCCGGCGCCGCTGAAACCGGGGAAGGGGCCGATCGCGCTGCGGGTTCACCTGGGCACGCCCGGGGAAGCGCCCGGCTTCGACCTCACCGAAGCCGGGACGCAGAAGCGGCTGGCGGTGTGGCTGGTGGACGACCCGAACAAGGTGCCGGGCATCGCCACCCTGGGACCCGATGCGCTGTCGCTGGGACCGGAGGAGCTGGCGGGCGTGCTGCGGGGAAACAGCGGCCGGATCAAATCGGTGATCACCGATCAGAGGGTGATCGCCGGAATCGGCAACGCCTACAGCGACGAGATCTTGCACGTGGCCAAGCTGTCGCCGTTCGCGACCGCAGGCAAGCTGACCGATGCTCAGCTCTCGGCGTTGCACGACGCGATGATCACCGTGCTGACCGATGCCGTGAGCAGGTCGGTCGGCCAGCAAGCGGCCACATTGAAGGGGGAGAAGCGATCCGGTCTGCGGGTGCATGCGCGCACCGGTCTGCCCTGCCCTGTGTGCGGCGACCCGGTGCGCGAAGTCTCGTTCGTCGACAAGTCTTTTCAGTACTGCGCCACCTGCCAGACGGGCGGGAAAATACTGGCCGACCGGCGGATGTCCAAGTTGCTCAAATAGCAGGCCGCCCGGCGGTGCGCCCACAATGCTGATGGTGGACAACACAACCGGTGTGTGACCGATGGTCGCGGCCGCTGGCTGAGAGCGTTGTCACGGCGTCGATTTGCCGTGGCCGTAAATTCCGCTGGTCATGGCACGAAGGGGATTTTCAGAACCGGATTCTGGAAAATTTGTTTAGCGACACTCAGGTTTAAGGCACCAGCGGCAGTGGTAACTCCCCTTTCATGATGGTGAAACTTTCGAAGATGACTCCCGCATTGTTCGCAGGTGCTGCTGCCGCAGCCTTCGCCTTCGCCCCCGCAGCGATGGCCGAGCCGGTACCACCGCCGCCATGCGTCAACGTTGACGGAACGCCGTGCACCGGTGTCGCCACGGCTGGTCCGGATGGCGCCGTCGCGGTGGCTCCGGGTGGCACCGGCGCCCAGGCCGGCCCCGGCGGCGCATCCGCTGCGGTTCCGGGTGGGCCTGTCGCTGACGCCGGCCCGGGTGGTGCAAGTGCTGCTGTTCCCGGTGGCACTGGTGCCGCAGCCGGTCCCGGTGGCGCTTCCGCAACCGTCCCCGGTGGCGTGGTCGGAGCCGGCCCTGACGGCGCGGTCGCAGTGGCTCCCGGTGGCACCGCCGCCGAAGCCGGCCCCGGCGGTGCCAGCGCTTCCGTTCCCGGTGGACCTGCAGTTGACGCCGGTCCTGGTGGGGCAAGCGTCGACATCCCCGGCGGCCCCGTCGGATCTGCCGGTCCCGGCGGAGCGACCGGCTGCATTCCGGGTCTCGGCTGTGCCACCATCCCGGCCCCCTGAGTGACGGGCCCGAGCACCAACTGATCGCAACAACGCGACGCACGATCCGAGGATCGTGCGTCGCGTTGTGCTTTCGGGAGCAGGGGCGTGGATTTCTGCGCAAGGGCGGTGATAGCTGTCCTTCGACGACCCTGTTGTAGAAATTCGCCTGGCGGCTCAGCCCACCCGGCCACGCTCCTCGCGGTAACGCCTCACCAACGTGTCCGTCGAACTGTCCGACTGTTCGGCCGGCGAGGTCTCGTCAATGATGACCGGCAGCAACGCTTTTGCCTGCGTCTTGCCGAGCTCGACACCCCACTGATCGAACGAGTCGATACCCCACACCACGCCTTCGGTGAACACCTCGTGCTCGTAGAGCGCAATCAGCTGACCGACCACGGACGGGGTGAGACGCGTCGCGAGAATCGACGTCGACGGCCGGTTACCCGGCATCACCTTGTGCGGCACCACATCCTCTGAAGTGCCTTCGGCCGCAATGGCTTCGGCGGTCTTACCGAACGCCAACACCTGGGTCTGGGCGAAGAAGTTGCTCATCAACAGGTCGTGCATGCTGCCGGTGCCATCGGCGGTGGGCAGATCGTCGGTGGGCTGGGAGAACCCGAGGAAATCGGACGGCACCAGCCGAGTGCCCTGGTGCAACAGCTGATAGAACGCGTGCTGACCATTCGTGCCGGGCTCACCCCAGAAGATCTCACCGGTGTCGGTGGTGACGGGGGTGCCGTCGGCGTGCACCGACTTGCCGTTGGATTCCATGGTGAGCTGCTGCAGATAGGCCGCGAACCGGGCGAGATCGTTGGAATAGGGCAACACCGCCCGAGACTGCGCGTTGAAGAAACTCGAGTACCACAGGCCGATCAGCCCGAGCAGTGCCGGGGCGTTGGATTCCAGCGGGGCAGTGCGGAAATGCTCGTCGACGAGGTGGAAACCGGCCAGGAAATCAGCGAACGCCTCGCGGCCGATGACGGCCATCACCGACAAGCCGATGGCGGAATCCACCGAATACCGGCCACCCACCCAGTCCCAGAAGCCGAACATGTTGGCGGTGTCGATACCGAACTCGTCGACCAGCTTCTTGTTGGTGGACACCGCCACGAAGTGCTTGCTCACCGCCGCGTCACCGAGGGTGTCGGTGAGCCAACGCCGCGCCGCGGTGGCGTTCGTCAGCGTCTCCAGCGTGGTGAACGTCTTGGAGGCGATGATGAAAAGTGTTGTGGCGGGGTCGAGGTCGGCCAGCGTGGCCACCAGATCGGCAGGGTCGACGTTGGAGACGAAGCGCGCAGAGATGCCCGCATCGGCGTAGTGCCGCAACGCCTGGTACACCATCACCGGGCCGAGGTCCGAGCCGCCGATCCCGATGTTCACCACGGTCTTGATGCGTTCCCCGGTGGCGCCGGTCCACGCGCCGCTGCGGAGCCGGTCGGTGAAGTCGCCCATCGCGTCGAGCACTTCGTGCACGTCGGCCACCACGTCCTGGCCGTCGACGGTCAATGACGCGTCGCGGGGCAGCCGCAGCGCGGTGTGCAGAACCGCGCGGTCCTCGGAGGTGTTGATGTGGTCGCCGGCGAACATCGCGTCGCGGCGGGCCTGCAGGCCAGCAGCATTGGCCAGGTCGACCAGCAGGCCCAGCGTCTCGCGGGTGACCCGATGCTTGCTGTAATCGATGTAGAGATCGCCGACCGTCAACGTCAGTTCCCGACCGCGGGCGGGGTCCTCTTCGAAGATCTCGGTCAGGTGTTTGGTGCCGATTTCGTCGTGGTGACGGGCCAGTGCCTGCCACGCGGGTGTAGCGGTGATGTCCGGAATCTGATCGGTGTCGGCGGTCATATTCCGACCCTAGTGCGGTAAGGCTGGCGAGGGTGTAAATGATGGATGTATGGACATCGCCAAGCTGCTGTCAACTGTCCCCACCGGCCTGTGGATCGGCGGCGAGGAACGCCAAGGGTCGTCGACCTTCGACGTGCTGAACCCCGCCGATGACGAGGTGCTGATCAGAGTCGCCGACGCGACCGCCGAGGATGCGATCGCCGCGCTCGACGCCGCGTCGGCCGTCCAAGCCGAATGGGCCGCCACACCGCCACGCAAGCGCGGCGAAATCCTGCGGTCGGTGTTCGAGACCATCACCGCTCACACCGACGACATCGCCGCGTTGATGACACTCGAGATGGGCAAGGTGTTCGCCGAGAGCAAGGGCGAGGTCACCTATGGTGCGGAGTTCTTCCGCTGGTTCGCCGAGGAAGCGGTACGCATCGGCGGTCGCTACACCGCCGCACCGGCCGGCAACGGGCGGATCATCGTCACCAAGCAGGCCGTCGGCCCCTGCTACGCGATCACCCCGTGGAACTTCCCGCTGGCCATGGGCACCCGCAAGATGGGCCCGGCGTTCGCCGCCGGCTGCACCATGATCGTCAAGCCCGCGCAGGAGACACCATTGACGATGCTGCTGTTGGCCAAGCTGATGGACGAAGCCGGCCTGCCCAAGGGCGTGCTGTCGGTGCTGCCGACCAGCGACCCGGGTGGCGTCACCACGGCCCTGATCGACGACGGCCGGCTGCGCAAGCTGACCTTCACCGGATCGACCGGCGTGGGCAAGGCTCTGGTCAAGCAGTCGGCCGACAAGCTGCTGCGCACGTCGATGGAACTCGGCGGCAACGCACCGTTCATCGTGTTCGACGACGCCGATGTCGACGCCGCCGTGGACGGGGCCATCCTGGCCAAGATGCGCAACGGCGGCGAGGCCTGCACCGCGGCCAACCGCTTCCACGTCGCCAACGCCGTGCGCCAGGAGTTCACCGACAAACTCGTCAAACGGATGAGCGATTTCCCCCTCGGCAACGGGCTCGACGACTCGTCGAAGCTGGGCCCGCTGATCAACGCCAAGCAGCTGTCCAAGGTCACCGAGCTGGTGACCGACGCCGTCGATCGCGGCGCCACCGTCGCCGTCGGCGGCGAAGCTCCCGGCGGTCCCGGCAATTTCTACCCGGCCACCGTGCTCACCGACGTGCCCGCCGACGCGCGCATCCTCAAAGAGGAGGTGTTCGGTCCCGTCGCCCCGATCACCGGATTCGACACCGAGGAAGACGGCATCGCCGCGGCCAACAACACCGAATACGGCCTGGCCGCCTACATCTACACCCAATCGCTGGACCGCGCGCTGCGGGTCGCCGAGGGCATCGAGTCCGGCATGGTCGGAGTGAATCGCGGCGTGATCTCCGATGCCGCCGCCCCGTTCGGTGGCATCAAGGAGTCCGGTTTCGGCCGCGAAGGTGGCACCGAGGGTATCGAGGAGTATCTCGACACCAAGTACATCGCTTTGACCAACTGAGCTCTTGACCAACTGAGCGAACCCCCGGAGCGCCTTCCGGACCGGACCCGCCGTCGCTCCTAGACTTCCCAGCACGAATCGTTATGGGAGGTCTTGAGGTGACTGCGGGGCCCGTCCGCGTCGGCGGGCGTCGCCGATGGGTTGCACCGGCGCCCGAAGCGCCTCGCCTTTCCAAAGCACCTCGCCTTTCCAAAGCACGTCGCGGCATCCCGGCTCTCGACGGCCTCCGTGCCGTCGCGGTCCTGCTGGTGCTCGCCGAGCATGGCGGTCTGCCCGGGGTGCCCGGCGGATTTCTCGGTGTCGACATCTTCTTCGTCCTGAGTGGTTTCCTGATCACCTCGTTGCTGCTGTCGGAGCTGGGCCGGACGGGCCGCATCGACCTGCGCGATTTCTGGATCCGCCGGGTGCGGCGGCTGCTTCCGGCCCTGCTTGTCGTGGTGTCGGCGGTCCTGCTGGTCCGCGAGTTGTTCCCGCCCGACGCCATCGTCGGGTTGCGTACCGACGCGGTCGCCGCCTTCCAGTGGATGGCCAACTGGGCGTTCGTCTCCCAGGGCACCGACTACTTCTCACAGGGCAGCCCGCCGTCCCCGCTGCAGCACATGTGGTCACTAGGCGTCGAAGAGCAGTTCTATCTGGCGTGGCCGTTGCTGATCGTGGCGGTGACTCTGGTGCTGGGCGTGCTGTGCCGGGCGGCGCCCGGACTGCGCGCGGTGCGGCTGTGGGTGTTCGGGCTCGCCCTTTCCGGCGCGGTGGCGTCGGCAGCGGTCGCGGTGCTGATGGTCTCCGAGGCCAACCTGAACCGGGTCTACTTCGGTACCGACACCCGGGTGCAGGCGCTGCTGATCGGTGCGGCGGCGGCCGCCCTGCTGGTCCGGGACTGGTCGGACGTCACGGCCGGGGGGACCGTCATCCGGTCGCGCTGGGTCCGCTGGGCGGCGCGCCTGGCGTCCCTGGCCGGGGTCGGCGTCCTGGCGGTGGCCGCGCACTGGGCCACCGGCGACGTCGACGACTTCCGCTCGGGCCTGCTGATCGCAGTGGCGGTCGGGGCCGTCCTGATCGTGGTGCCGGTCTCCCTCGACCAGAGCGGGCCGGTGGCGCGGCTGCTCGCCTTCCGTCCGCTGGTGGCGTTGGGCGCGGTCTCCTACGGCGTGTATCTCTGGCACTGGCCGGTGTTTCTGCTGTTCAACGGCGAGCGCACCGGCTGGTCGGGGTGGTCGCTGTTCGGGCTGCGGTGCGCGGTGACGTTGGCGCTGGCCGCGCTGTCCTGGTGGTTGGTGGAGCAGCCGGTCCAGCGGTGGCGCCCGTCCTCGGTGCCGATGCTGCGGTTGACGGCGGCGACCGTCGCGACGGCGGCTGTGGCGACGGTGACGTTCGTGCGGATCGAGCCCATGCCGACCGAACCGCCGCTGGACATCTCGTCAGCGGCCATGGAGATGCGTGAAGTTCCCGTGGTCGTCGGCAAAGGCGGTGCGCAACAGCCACCCGGCACGCAGTCGGTGGCGGTGTTCGGCGATTCCGTGGCGTGGACGCTGATGCGGTACTTCCCGCCGACACCGGGTCTGCACCTGAACGACTACACGACCATCGGTTGCGGCATCGCCCGCGGCGGCCCGTACCGGATGACGGGCACGGAACTCAACCAGAAGCCGGAGTGCGACACCTGGCCCAGCCGGTGGTCCCAACGCATCGAGCATTCCCGCCCCGACACCGTGTTGCTGATGCTCGGCCGGTGGGAAATCGTCGACCGCACCCACGACGGCGAGTGGACTCACGTCGGCGACGAGGACTACGACACCTATCTGCGGGGTGAACTGAACCGGGCGTTGGACATCGTCTCCGCCACCGGCGCGCACGTCGTCGTCACCACCGCGTCGTACAACCGTCGCAGCGAACGGGCTGACGGCAGTCTGTACCCGGAGGATCGACCGCAACGCGTCGACGACTGGAACGAGCTGGTGCGCTCCGTCGCCGCCGACCGCAAGAACGTCACCGTGCTCGACCTGAACAAGAAGATGGGCCCGGGTGGGTATTACACCAACCGGGTCGACGGCATCCGGCTGCGCGGCGACGGGGTGCATCCCACTCCGGAGGCGGTGGAGTGGCTGGCGCCGTGGCTGACCGAGGCCCTGAAGAAGTGAGTGTCAGTGTCCCAGGCGGCCGCGGCCCATGCGCAGCAGCAACATCGCCAGGTCTTTGCCTTCGGGACCGAGGACGCTGAAGCGCTCGATCACCTTCATCTCGCGGCTGTGCACCAGCCGGGTGCCGCCGGAGGCCATCCGCGCTTTGCCGATCAGCTTGGACACCTCGGTGCGCCGGGCGACGGCCGTCAGGATCTCGGCGTCCAGGCGGTCGATCTCCAACCGCAGGTCGTCGATGGTCTCGGCGGTCGGGGCTTCTGCTTCGATACTCATGGGTTGCTCCACATTCTCGCTGTTGGTGGGAGGGGTTTTCCGTGGCTGGGGTGTCATCAGGTTCCGGGCCTCACACAACAGAAGAGCCCCGGATCCGGATTCGGACCACGGGGCTCAGGGAAGTCACTAAGCGCCGGGCACCGGAATCCGGTACCCGTAAAAAAATCGGCGCCGCGCGTTGAGCACAAATCGAGTGTGCCACTAAGGGCCGCATGGGCGCAAAGTGTCTGTGTCCAGCGGTAGGTTTGGACACGATATGACCATCCTTTCTGAAACAGATCAGCTGCTGGACGGCCTCAACCCTCAACAGCGCCAGGCGGTGCTGCATGAGGGCACTCCGCTGTTGATCGTGGCCGGCGCAGGGTCGGGCAAAACCGCCGTGTTGACCCGCCGCATCGCCTACCTACTGGCCGCGCGTGAGGTCGGCGTCGGACAGATTCTGGCGATCACGTTCACCAACAAGGCCGCCGCGGAGATGCGTGAGCGGGTGGCTCAATTGGTCGGGCCGCGCGCACGGTCCATGTGGGTGTCGACGTTCCACTCGACGTGTGTGCGGATTCTGCGCAACCAGGCCTCGCTGCTGCCCGGGCTGAACTCCAACTTCTCGATCTACGACGCCGACGACTCCCGCCGCCTGCTGCTGATGATCGGCAAGGACATGGGCATCGACACCAAGCGGTACTCGCCGCGACTGCTGGCCACCGCGATCTCGAACCTGAAGAACGAGCTGATCCCTCCGGACAGCGCGGTGTCGGCGCTGGACGAGTCCGCCGACGACATGGCCAAGACCGTGGCCAGTGTCTACGGCGAGTACCAGCGTCGGCTGCGTGCGGCGAACGCGCTGGATTTTGACGACCTGATCGGCGAGACCGTCGCCGTGCTGCAGGCGTTCCCACAGATCGCGCAGTACTACCGTCGGCGCTTCCGGCACATCCTGGTCGACGAGTATCAGGACACCAACCACGCGCAGTACATGCTGGTGCGCGAGCTGGTGGGCCACGACCTGCCCGAAGCGGACGGGGTTTCCCCCGGCGAGCTGTGCGTGGTGGGCGACGCCGACCAGTCGATCTACGCGTTCCGCGGCGCCACCATCCGCAATATCGAGGATTTCGAGCGCGACTACCCCAACGCCACCACCATCCTGCTCGAGCAGAACTACCGCTCCACCCAGAACATCCTGAACGCGGCCAACTCGGTGATCGCCCGCAACTCGGGCCGTCGCGAGAAGCGGCTGTGGACCGACTCCGGCGAAGGCGAGCTGATCGTCGGCTATGTCGCCGACAACGAGCACGACGAGGCCCGCTTCGTCGCGCAGGAGATCGACGCCCTGGCCGATCGTGGCGACATCACCTACAACGACGTCGCGGTGTTCTACCGCACCAACAACTCCTCCCGCGCCCTCGAAGAAGTCTTCATCCGTGCCGGAATTCCCTACAAAGTTGTTGGGGGAGTGCGCTTTTACGAGCGCAAGGAGATCCGCGACATCGTCGCCTACCTGCGGGTGCTCGACAACCCCGGTGACGCGGTGAGCATGCGCCGCATCCTGAACACCCCGCGCCGCGGTATCGGCGACCGCGCCGAAGCCTGTGTCGCGGTGTATGCCGAAAACACCGGCGCCACCTTCAACGACGCCCTGCAGGCTGCCGCCGAAGGCCGGGTCCCGATGCTGAACACCCGCTCGGAGAAGGCGATCGCGGCGTTTGTGCAGCTGCTCGACCGGCTGCGGGTCAAGCTCGGCGACGAGCTCGGTGACTTGGTGGAGGCGGTGCTCGACCAGAGCGGCTACCGCAGCGAACTGGAGGCCTCGAATGATCCCCAGGATCTGGCGCGGCTGGACAATCTCAACGAACTCGTCAGCGTCGCACACGAATTCAGCATCGACCGGGCCAATGCCGCTGCGTTGGCAGATGACGAGCCGGTGGATGAGGACATCCCGGACATCGGCCTGCTCGCGGAGTTCCTGGAGCGGGTGTCGTTGGTCGCCGACGCCGACGGCATCCCCGAGCAGAGTTCGGGGGTGGTGACGATGATGACCCTGCACACCGCGAAAGGGCTCGAATTCCCGGTGGTTTTCGTGACGGGCTGGGAGGACGGCATGTTCCCGCACATGCGGGCTCTCGGCGATCCGACCGAATTGTCCGAGGAGCGTCGGCTCGCCTATGTCGGCATCACCCGGGCCCGGCTGCGGTTGTACCTGAGCCGGGCCAAGGTGCGGTCGTCCTGGGGGCAGCCGATGCTGAACCCGGAATCCCGGTTCCTGCGCGAGATTCCGCAGGAACTCATGGACTGGCGACGCACCGATGCCACCCCGTCGGCGCCCAGCGCCCCGGTCGGCAACGCCGGCCGGTATGGCACACCACGTCCGGCGCCGGGACGCTCGCCGGCCAAGAACCGGACGCTGGTGACGCTGGCACCCGGAGATCGGGTCACCCACGACAAGTACGGACTGGGCCGCGTCGAGGAAGTGTCCGGAGTCGGCGAATCGGCGATGTCGCTGATCGACTTCGGCAGCGCCGGCCGAGTGAAGCTGATGCACAACCACGCGCCGGTGAGCAAACTGTAGGAGGCCACCATGACCACACTCGAGAACCGAAGCGGCAGCGTGTTACTGGTCATCGACGTACAGAACGATGTGGTCGCGGGCGCCCATCAGCGGGAGGCCGTGGTCGCCAACATCGGCCGGCTGGTCGAGCGGGCCCGCGACGAGGACGTCGCGGTGGTCTGGGTGCGGCACTCCGATGACGAGCTGCCGCACGGCAGCGATGGCTGGCGCATCGTGCCCGAGCTGGTGCCCCGGGTCGGCGAACCGCTGGTCGACAAGAACTACGGCGACTCCTTCGAGGACACCACGCTGGAAGCCGTGCTGAGTGAGCTGGGGGTGGGCCGGCTGGTGGTGGTCGGCGCGCAGACCGACGCCTGCGTGCGCGGCACCGTGCACGGCGGATTCACCCGCGGTTATGACGTCACTCTGGTTGCCGACGCGCACACCACCGATGACCGTTCGCAGTTCGGGGCACCGCCGCCGGAGCAGGTGATCGCGCACACCAACATGTACTGGTCGTATCAGCAGGCGCCGGGTCGCACCGCCGAGGTCGTCACCACCGGGGATGTTTCGTTCGTTCGCTGAGGTGGGTGTCCTTGTTTGTCAAGGGCTTTCGCAATTCTGTGGATGACTTTCTTAGCTGTGGATGACGGGTGTTGCGTGTCGGTGCGCGGAGCTATCATTCGAACATGCTTGCGAATGAAGTGTCTGAGGCGGTGGCGTTGATCGTCGCCGGCTTCGACGCGCTGGCAGGCATCACCAAGCCGCAGTGGGAAGGCCTGCCGCTCGCGGAGCGTCTGCAGGTGGCTGAGTCGGTGGAGGCCGGGCGCCGGCACAGTTTGGCCGTGGGCACCACGCTGGCCTCGACGTTGGTCGGTGATGAGCAGGCCGCACTCGGAGGCGGGCCCAGACAGTTGTTGGCCGACTGGTTGCGGATCAGTACCGCCGAAGCCAAACATCGGTTGGATCACGCGGCGATGATCGACGAGCGCACCACCTTGACGGGGCAGCCGTTGCCGCCGCGGTGTGAGGCCACCGCGGCCGCCTGGCATGCCGGGGTGCTCGATGAAGAGCACCTGACGGTGATCCTGGAGTTCCTCGACGAGCTGCCCGGTGACGTGGATCCGACCGCGCGAGACGAGGCGGAGGCGTTTCTCGCCGAGCAGGCCGCCGAGTTGCGGCCCGAGCAGTTGAAGCTGCTCGCAGTCCGTAAAGCCTTGGAGCTCAACCCCGACGGGGTGTTCACCGATGCTGACCGCACCCGGAAGGCGGGGTTCGCCTGGGGGCCGCAGCATCGCAACGGGATGCGCCGCGGCGTTTTGTGGGCAACCCCGGAACTACAGGCCCACATGGAAGCATCGCTGGCCCAGGACGCCAAACCGGGCATGAACAATCCGGCCGATCAAATCCCATGCACCAGCGGCGAACCGGAGCCGCAGGCCGCGGCGCGCGATACCCGCACCCCGGCCCAACGAAATCATGACGCTCTCATCGCGACGTTCCGCCGCCAGCTGGGGGATCCAGGACGCGGCGTGCACCGTGGGTTGCCCGTCACAGTGATCGCATCGGCCACTCTCGCGGAACTCGAAGCTGCTGCCGGGGTGGCGGTCACCGCCGGCGGGACGTTGTTGCCGATGGCGGATCTGATCCGGATGGCCAGCCACGCGATCCACTACCTGGTGATCTTCGACGACGCGACCGGTCGGCCGTTGTGGCTGGGCCGGGCCCGGCGGTGTGCCTCAGCCGATCAGCGAATCGTGTTGCACTCATTGGACCGTGGGTGCACGTTCCCGGGCTGCGACAAACCCGGCTATCTGTGCGAAGTTCACCATGTTGATGAGTGGGCGGCTGAGGGCCGCACCGATATCGACAAACTGACGTTCGCCTGCGGGCCCCACCATAAACTGCTCGACAAAGGCTGGCGTACCCGCAAACTCGCCAACGGCGACACCGAATGGTTGCCGCCCGCCGAACTGGGTCTGGAGTTCCCCGGCACCGTCAACGCGTTCCACCATCCCGAGCGGTACCTGCCGAAGCGGCCGAAAGTCGTTGACTGCGAAACGGACTCAAAGCTCAGGGAAGACCCCGGCTAGCTGCCGATACGCCTTGGCTGACGCGCCTGACCGTGGTGAATGCGGTTGGGCGCCAAGGCATGTGATGAGGTTGACCGCTATCGCGGTCTGGACCAGCGGCCGGTGCCGGGCAGGAAAGCGAGCACCACGCTGAGCACCGGCAGTACGGGAATCAGGTACACCGGCCAGGCGATCTTGGCTCCGGCGATGAACACCGATCCGAAGGTGAGCAGTGCCACGAGCGCGCCGGTGGCGATCAGGTAGCGCCCTATCGCGCGCCGCAGCAGCAGCGTGATGACTCCGGAGATCGTCGAGGCGGCGAACACGAACGTCAGGAATCCCACCCCCAGACAGAACAGCCGGTCGCTCTGCCACCAACCGGTGATCAGATCGGTGGCCACGACGGACACCGCCCATCCGCTGAGCATCGCGACGGCGCAGGTGCCGATGGCGCTGACCGCTCCGGGTGGGTCCGCCGGCTCGAGATCGACGGAAGCGGGGGCCGACGGGGCGGGCAGTGGCGAGATGAGTCCGGTGGGTGCCTCGGATTGAGTCAGGGGCTGCGCAGGGATGTGGGTGGTCTGCGGTTCCGATGTCTGTTGCACCGGCAGGGCGCCGGTGGGTGTCCGCCGGATGATGCCGGTTCGGGTGTCGTCCGGGACGGGAGCCGACGGTGTCGGGATGTGAGTCGTCCGTGGATCCGGCGGCTGTTGCGCGGGGATGGACCCGGTGGGGGTGCGGCGGATGATGCCGGTCCGGGGTTCCTCCTGCGCCGTGCCGGAAGGCGGTGTCGGGAGGTCGCTGGGGACGCGCCGGATGATGCGGGTGTGCTCGCTCGACGAATCGGGGCCTGTCACCAGGTCAGCCGGCGTAGCCGCCGACGCTGATGCCGCGCTTGGCCAACCACGGCACGGGGTCGATGCGGTCGGTGCCGCCGACGAGGACTTCGAGGTGCAGGTGCGGGCCGGTGGAGTTGCCGCGGTTGCCGATGGTGGCGATCTGATCGCCGGCGAAGACGCGCTCACCGAGGCTGACGTTCCAGCTGTTGATGTGACCGTAGAGCGTCACGGTGCCATCGGAGTGGCGGAGCTTCACGTAGGCGCCGTAGCCGGCGGTGGGACCGACGTCGACCACCACCCCATCGGAGACGGCGTAGATGGGGGTGCCGATGGCGTTGGCGATGTCGACCCCGCCGTGCAGGGCGCCCCAGCGGTAGCCGTAGCCCGAGGTGAAGATGCCCTGAGTCGGCTTCACGAACAGCGGCCGCTGCAGCCGCGCTTCACGCTCGGCGCGCTCCTGGGCGTAGGCGGCGCCCTTGGCCAGTTCCTCGGAATGCAGACCGGCATAGGCGACCGGGTTCACGCTGACCAGCTGCATGCCCTGCGACGCGGTGCTGATGGCACCGTTCATGGACGTCTGGTCGGCGGCGAGCACGGTCTCCGCCGTGGCGGTCTCCGCGGGGTTGATCGCGGAGTGTGCGGCGGCAGCGGCAGCGCCGGCAGCCATCGCGGCGATCATCACGCGGCCCTTCAGCGCGCTGGCGGCGGGCTTGCGATGCTGTCCGGCACGAGGGATGAGCTCAGTGATGTCCGGGTCGTAATCGGACTCGATGTCCGGGACGTCGAGGTCTGTCCGCGGCGAGAGCCGCATGGGAATCAGATCGTCGATGTCGTGGAGGTCGTCGAGCTCCGGTGCGTGCAGCAGGTCGGCGTCATCGTCCAGAACTCCGTTGATCAAAACGTCGTCGTCCAACATTCCGGCATCGAAGAGGTTGTCGCGGAAATCCACGCCCTCAAGAGTGCCGAACTCATTGAACGGAACGATCTCGGTGATCTCATTAGAGCCGAGATCACGGCTCGGAACCCGGGAATTTTGTCGTGCGCTTTTCAGCTCACCCCTGGTGGGGGATGGTGCCGAGCGGTGTTGCGCCAACCTGGAACGTCCCCTTAGTCGTGACCAAAGCGTTATCTGGACCAGGAGACGTTAACCAAATTCCAATGGAAGTGGCAACCTAAGAGCCGGTTTCGGGACGGAATGTGACCTGCATCACGAGAGCCCTGGTGGTGACATGTGCCACATGGGCGGTAGGCGGTGGTATCGCGGAACACTCGGGTCGATAAAGTTCCCCGAGCGTGACCCCCTGAACCGACAGCGCCGTCAACTCCGGCAGATAGACAGTGAGCCACATGGATCTTTTCGAGTATCAGGCGAAGGAGCTGTTCGCCAAGCACAACGTCCCGACCACCCCTGGGCGGGTTACCGACACCGCCGAGGACGCCAAGGCGATTGCCGAGGAAATCGGCAAGCCGGTGATGGTCAAGGCGCAGGTCAAGGTCGGCGGCCGCGGCAAGGCCGGCGGCGTGAAGTACGCAGCGACCGCGGACGACGCCTTCACCCACGCGCAGAACATTCTCGGCCTGGATATCAAGGGCCATGTGGTGAAGAAGCTGCTCGTCGCCGAGGCCAGCGATATCGCCGAGGAGTACTACATCTCCTTCCTGCTCGACCGCTCCAACCGCACCTACCTGGCCATGTGCTCGGTCGAGGGCGGCATGGAGATCGAAGAGGTGGCAGCCACCAAGCCGGAACGCCTCGCCAAGGTGCCCGTCGATGCCGTCAAGGGTGTCGACCTCGCCTTCGCGCGGTCGATCGCCGAGCAGGGTCACCTGCCGGCCGAGGTGCTCGACGCGGCAGCCGTCACCATCCAGAAGCTCTGGGAGGTCTTCGTCGGCGAGGACGCCACCCTGGTCGAGGTGAACCCGCTGGTGCGTACTCCCGACGATCAGATCCTGGCGCTCGACGGCAAGGTCACCCTCGACGAGAACGCCAACTTCCGGCAGGCCGGTCACGAGGAGTTCGAGGACAAGGACGCCACCGATCCGCTCGAGCTGAAGGCCAAGGAGAACGACCTCAACTACGTCAAGCTCGATGGTTCCGTCGGCATCATCGGCAATGGCGCGGGTCTGGTGATGTCCACCCTGGATGTCGTCGCCTACGCCGGTGAGAAGCATGGTGGCGTGAAGCCGGCCAACTTCCTCGACATCGGTGGCGGTGCCTCCGCCGCGGTGATGGCCGCCGGACTCGACGTCATCTTGAACGACGCTCAGGTCAAGAGTGTGTTCGTCAACGTGTTCGGTGGCATCACCGCGTGTGACGCGGTGGCCAACGGCATTGTCCAGGCGCTGGAGATCCTCGGCGACGAGGCCAACAAGCCGCTGGTCGTCCGGTTGGACGGCAACAACGTCGAAGAGGGCCGGCGAATCCTCGCCGAGGCCAACCATCCCCTGGTGGTCCAGGCCGAGACCATGGACGCCGGGGCCGACAAAGCCGCCGAGCTGGCCAACAAGTAAGGGAGTCCACGAAATGTCTATCTTCCTGAACAAGGACAGCAAGGTCATCGTCCAGGGCATCACCGGCGGCGAGGGCACCAAGCACACCGCCCTGATGCTCAAGGCGGGAACCCAGGTGGTCGGCGGCGTCAACGCGCGCAAGGCCGGCACCACCGTCTCGCACAAAGACAAAGACGGTAACGACGTCGAGCTGCCGGTGTTCGGCACGGTCGCCGAGGCCATCAAGGAGACCGGCGCTGACGTGTCGATCGCCTTCGTGCCGCCGGCGTTCTCCAAGGACGCCATCATCGAGGCCATCGACGCCGAGATCCCGCTGCTGGTGGTCATCACCGAGGGAATCCCGGTGCAGGACAGTGCGTATGCGTGGGCCTACAACGTCGAAAAGGGCGAGAAGACCCGCATCATCGGGCCCAACTGCCCCGGCATCATCACCCCGGGTGAGTCGCTGGTCGGCATCACGCCGAACAACATCACCGGCAAGGGCCCCA
>JBEVFK010000108.1:0-16010 GCA_040512325.1 Mycobacterium sp.
GTGGCACCGAGCAGGAAGGCTGGGGGTTGTTCGAACACGGCGCCCTCGGCCGGATTTACCCCTCCGGGTTCGCCGACTGGATCATTGTCGCGCCTTAAGTCGTTGTTTTTTGCGGTTTTTCAGGGGGGTTGAGCGCCGCTGAAACTCCGCAAATCACAACGACTTACGGCGCGACAGTGAGCCAGTCGGCGAACCCGGAGGGGTCATGCCGGCCGAGGGCGCCGTGTTCGAACAACCCCCAGCCTTCCTGCTCGGTGCCACCGTTGTGGCAGACGGCGCGTCCGACATGGTCGATGACGCCGAATCCGGCGCGTCCCACGATTGCCGGGTCGGTCATGTCGTAGGTGAAGCGTTCGGTGAAGTGTTCGCCCTTCCAGACGCCGTGAACCCAGTCGGAGTCACCGCCGTAGCCGCCGCCGACGTGAATCGGCACCGCGAGTTTGGATTCCACGTCGAACCTCAGCGCCGCACCGTCACCCGCCGTCGCGTCGATGGTGGCGCCGGTGGGGATCCGGGTACCGGAGCGGTAGTGGATCTTCACGCGCGGCCAGCCGAGTTGTTCGACGCGGCCGTCCTTCCAGATGCGGGTGCAGTCATTCAGTGAGCGGAACCCGCTGGGCTCCTCCTGGATGATGAGCACGATCGCGAAGTCGTCGAAGGCCATGGGCACGTAGAGCCACCACATTCCTTCGAACGGAGGGTCGGCGGGCCGCCCCGCGGGCTCGGGCTCCCCGATGGGGCGGATTCCCCAGGACCGGTCCCTGGTGCCGATCCAGCGGGCCGGGTCGACGACGATGTCCTCGCCGTCGATGGCGATCTGGCCGCTCCAGGCGCCCACCTGGGCGAAGCGCTGTGCATCGAGAGTGACGCGGTTGCCTGCTCGCAGGATGTGCCGCTGCTCCTGCACCACGTCGAACAGTCCCTCCCAGGTGAGATCGGCGGCAAGGCCTTCGGTCTCCTCGAGGACGATCCGCAGCTTGTGCAGCGGCTCGTCGACCTCGATCCGGTAATTGCCGACGTGCTGGTTGAGCCGATCCTGATCGATGGCATCGGACAGGTGCACGGCAGTTTGGCTGTCGCCGCGTCGAGCGAGGAGAAATGCGTCCTTCACCCCCAGGTTCGGGTAGTAGCCGATACCCGTGATCAGGAAGATGTCGCCGGTGCGGTCGTGAGCGTTGAAGTAGGACCGATCGTAGAAATTTCGGTCGCTCGATCCCGGAGCGGCGATCGGCTGGGGAAGCTGGTGTACCGGGAATTCGTCGAGCGGACCGAGCATCAGTGTGGTTCTCCGATCAGCTTTTTGAGCAGTCCAGCGTGATAGAACAGCGATTCCACATCGTCGGGCCTGTCGATCTCGCCGAAGCGCACCCGGCGGGCTCCGGTCCGCATGAACACACACGCCCACTCCACCGCGGAGTACACGTAGAACCAGCTCAGGTCACCGAGTTCGACCCCGGTGAGCTGTCGATAGGTGGCGCGCACGTCGTCCTCGCGCAGCACCCCGGGCAGTCCCGGCATGCCCGCGAGGCCGCAGAGCTCCTGAAACACCATGTGCGCGAAAATCATCCATGCCACATCGAGTTCCCGTGGGCCGACGCCAGCCATCTCCCAGTCCAGGACCGCGACCGGCCGGAAGTCGCGGTAGAGCACATTGCCGACGCGGGAATCACCCCACAAGAGCACGGGTTCCGTTGCGGCGACCTCGGTCGGGAAGTTGTCCTCCAGCCACGCCAGGGCGCGTTCGACCAGTGGAGAGCGGCCGATGTCGGGGACCGCGAAGTCATACCAGTCCTTGAGCCAACCGAATTGGCGGTGCAGCGCGGTGTCGCCGGGCGGGTGCGCTTGCGTGAGGAAATCGAATGTCGTGGTGGCGTCGGGGATCGAGTGCAGCTTGGCCAGCACGTCGACGGTGGCGTCCTGGAGTTCGCGCTGCCGCTGGGGTTCGGCATCGAAGAACCAGTTGTCGCCGAAGGTGTAGGGCATCACATCAGGCGGGACCACCCCGTCGACGTGATCCATCAGGAAGAACGGTGTGCCCAGCACGGTCCCGGTGTTCTCCAACCACCGCATGGTCGGCACGGGGACGTCGGTCAGTTCGCCGGCCAGGCGCATCACGTCGAACTGGTGGTCCAGCCGGTACGACGAGAACACCGGAACATCCGTCTGGGCGGGGGCGACGCGCGCCACCCACTTCTGTTGCACCGGTTCGCCGTCGTGAACCCAGCGGCCGGTGAGCACGATGGTCTCCGAAGACATTCCGTTGGAGTCGATCCCGCTCTCGATGGTGACGTCCGGAGCGACGCCGCCGGGCATCACTGTCGACAACCAGTCGGCCAGCACGGTGGGCAGGGTGGTGGCATCACGACTGGTGCGTTGTAGTCGGCCGACGACTTCGACGGCCCGTTCGGTAGCCATTCTCGATCCTCCGCGACACTAATACGATACGGTAGGTAGCGTTATGAAAGCAGACGCGTACCCAGAAGACAAGCCTTCGGGTGCGGGACGCCCACGCGACCCGCGTATTGACGCTGCCATACTTGCCGCGACTGCGGACCTGCTTGTCGAAATCGGTTATGCCAACCTCACGATGGCCGCCATCGCCGAGCGGGCCGGAACCACCAAGACAGCTCTGTACCGCCGGTGGTCGGGCAAAGCCGAACTCGTCCACGAAGCCGCCTTCCCCGCGGCCCCTACCGCCCTGCAGATGCCGGCGGGCGATTTTGCCGCCGACGTCGCGTCGATGATCGCTGCCACCCGGGATGTGTTCGTCAGCCCCGTGGTGCGTGCCGCGCTGCCCGGTCTCATCGCTGACATGGCCGCCGATGCCGAGCTCAACGCGCGGGTGATGGCCCGCTTCGGCGAGGTGTTCGGAGTCATCCGGACGCGGATCGCCGACGCCGTAGACCGCGGTGAGGTGCACGCGGACATCGATCCGGACCGGCTGGTCGAAGTGATCGGTGGAACGACGATGTTGCGGGTATTGCTGCGCCCTGATGGCGATCTCGACGACGCCTGGGTGGAGCAGACCACAGCGATCGTCGTCCATGGAGTGAAGAAGACGGGGGCGGAATCATGACACGACTCGACGGGCGCGCCGCGATCGTCACCGGCGCCAGCCGTGGCCTCGGCAAGGCGATCGCGCTGGCACTGGCGCGCGAAGGAGCCGCGGTGGCGGTGGTCGCGCGCACCGAACAGGTCTGGGATGACCGGCTACCCGGCACCATCGGGGACACGGTCGCCGAAATCGAAGCGGCAGGCGGACGCGCCGTCGCGATTCGCGCGGATCTGCTTGACCGCGAGGATATTCCAAGACTGGTCGAACAGGCCCGCGCAGCACTGGGCCCCCTCACCCTGCTGGTCAACAACGCCGCCTTCACCGCACCGGGGCGCCCACCCACACCGGGGGTCGCGGCCAAGCCGAAGCAACCCAGAACAGCTCAGGTGCAAGCGGACTGGCCACCTTTCGTCGGAACACCATTGCATGCGTTCCGGCGGCATTTCGAGATCGCGGTGTTCGCCGCCTACGAAGTGATGCAGTTGGTGGCACCCGACATGATCAATGCCGGCGGCGGCGCCATGATCAACATCAGCTCGGTGGCCTCGCGAATTCCCGGCGCCGGGCCGTTCCACGACTTCTCCGGCGGCATTCTGCCCGGCTACGGCGGATCCAAGGCGGCATTGGAACACCTCACCTCGTCGGCGGCCTACGACCTGCAACGTCGCAACATCTCGGTGAATGCGCTGTCACCGTCGCTGCCGATGATGACGCCCGGATTGTCCTACTACCGAACAGATTTTGACGAGACGGGGTCGGAAGAGGAGTTCGCCGAAGCCGTTGTCCGGCTCGCGCTGGTGGACCCGAATGAGGTCACCGGCCGGACGGTCGGGCACCGGGACGTGCTCAACGGCAGCTTTCGGCCGTTCGAGGTGGGCTAGCGGGGCCGGTCGGCGAACTTGCCTTTGAGGAAGTGCAGATTGGCCACCGCGGTGGAGGTGCCGCTGCCGATCGGGCCGCGCGTATCGAACAGGCTGGCCGTGCCCGTCGCGACACCGGCGTCGCTGTAGTGGGTCAGCGCCGCCAGTCCGATGTAGGGGCCCTCGGGCAGTCTGCTGAGTGTGAGTGTGTAGTCGGCGTTGATGAAGGCAAGGCCGGTGGTCGCGAAGTTGGCCATCGAACTGGTGACATCCACCGCCATGGCGGCCCGGATGAACGGCGACATCTCCTCGCCCTCGACCAATGCCCTGACTTCACGCAGCCAGGCGAATCGCGGACCGTCGTGCTGCCACGCGTTGGCGCCACTGTCATCGGTGGTGTCGCGGCCGTAGGCCTTGATGAACATCGGCACGTCATTGCTGAACTGATCCGGTTCCGCGGGCAGCGGGGGCATGGACACCGGCGTGGTCCAGATCTGACCGTCGGGTTGCGCGCTGCGGCGCAGATAGAGAGCCGATGCGCGCGCCACCACCTCACCGTCCTGGGTCATGGTGGCGTCCACCGACTGCATCCGGCGGCCGGTGCGGACCACCTCGGCCGAGACGCGCACCGGTGCGGTGGCCACGCGGCGCAGGATGTCGACGGTCAGCCGGGCGGGCACGAGCTCGTCGTCGGCGACGTGCTGTTCGATGCCGCGGGCCAGCAGACCTCCCACCACCTGGCCGCCGAGTGTGGGACCCCAGCCGCCCTGGGCGATTTCGTGGGGTACCAGGCCGTCGTCACGACGGACGGTGAACGGGGTGAGGTCGCTGCGCTCCATGTCGAGCGACCTTACTGGATTGCTTACGGTAACTTTGCGTCGAGGCGGCTGGTCCAATCCGGAAGTGACGTGTGGGTGTCAACGGATGTCGGAGAATCGCTGCACACGCAACCGGCGCTGCGGGCGCCGCCGGATTCTGCGGCAGCGGGACAGGGTACCGACGTCGGGCGGTCGGGCGCAGGTTCGACCTGACAATCGATTGTGTTGTGGCACAGCCGGTCAGCTGTCGATCTGCTCTTTGTTGCGGGCCGCCACTTCGTCCTTGCGGCTTGCGAGCCCGCTGGTGTCGGGGCGCACGCGCTTGGTGATGTCCTGTTCGGCGGCCAGCGCGGGAGCGGTGACCGTCGCCGCACCGCGCAGGTAGACCTCCTTGAGCCCGGCCATCGTGGGCGCCGGTACCTCGGCGATCTGCTGCGCGAGTTCCAGCGCCTGGCCCAGCAGTCGGTCGTGCGACACCACTTCAGTGACCAGGCCGATGCGTTCGGCGCGTACGGCGGTGACCACCTCGCCGGTCATCGACAGTCGGCGCGCCATGGCCGATCCCACCACCTGGGGCAGTCGCGCCGTCATGCCGCCACCGGGCAGGATGCCGACGCGGGCATGGGTGTCGGCGAAGACCGCACGGTCGGAGGCGATCAGGAAGTCACACGCCAGGGCCATCTCCAGCCCGCCGGTGAAGGTGGCACCGTTGATGGCACCGACGATCGGCTTGCCCAGCTCGGCGGGTTTGGTGATGCAGTTCTGCGTCTGGAACTTCGCGAAGTAGGCCATCCCGAGCTGTTGGGCCTCCTTGAGGTCGACGCCCGCGCAGAATGCGGGATCGGTGCCGGTGAGCACCACGGCGCGGACGGACCCATCGGTATCGGCGGCCTCCAGTGCGTGGTACAGCTCCTCGATCAGGCTGCTGCTGAGCGCATTCCGCGCCTCCGGTCGATTGAGGGTGAGTACCCGAACGGCACCGTGGTCGGCGGTCAGCACCAATGTCATGGGTCGACGTTAGCGGGATTTGTGGAGTTCTATCGGCGGTGACCGCCGATAAAGCTCCACAAATCACAAGAAGAAGGCCGAGTCGGTCGCCAGATCCAGCAGCGGCTGCGGCAGTGCGCCGAGAGCGAAGGTGACAGCCGCGGTGACAGTGACCGTGGCGATGCTGAGCGAACTGGGAACGACGACTTCGGCAGCGTCCTCGGGCGGCTCGGTGAAGAACATCAGCACGATCACCCGGACATAGAAGAAGGCGGCGATGGCGCTGGCGATCACCCCGACGATGACCAGGGTGATGGCACCCCCTTCGCCCGCGGCCTTGAACACCGCGAACTTGCTGACGAACCCGCTGGTCAGCGGTATCCCGGCGAAGGCAAGCAGGAACAACGAGAACACCACTCCCACCAACGGATAACGCCGGCCGAGTCCCGCCCACTGAGACAGGTCCGTGGCCTCCTCGCCGGATTCGGTGCGCACCAGACTCACCACCGCGAACGCGCCCAGCGTGGAGAACCCGTAGGCGAACAGATAGAACAGGGTGCCGGACAATCCGTTGTCATTGAGTGCGATCACGCCGGTCAGGATGAAACCGGCATGGGCGACAGCCGAATACGCCAGCATGCGTTTGACGTCGGTCTGGGCGATGGCGGCGACGGTGCCGATCACCATGGTCAGGATCGCCACGGCCCACATCATCGGCCGCCAATCGGCACGAAGCTCGGGCAGCGCGACGTAGAAGATGCGCAACATCGCCCCGAACGCGGCGATCTTGGTGGCGGCGGCCATGAACGCGGTGATCGGGGTGGGGGCACCCTGGTACACGTCGGGAATCCAGGAGTGGAAGGGCACCGCACCGACTTTGAACAGCAGACCCACTGCGAGCAGGCCGACGCCGATGAGCGCGATGGCGGTGTTGTCGGACCCGGAGCTGTTCTGCGTGGCGATCGCGTCGGCGATACCGGACAGGGTGAAGGTACCGCTGTAGCCGTACATCAGCGCGATGCCGTACAGGAAGAACGCCGACGAGAAGGCGCCGAGCAGAAAGTATTTCAGCGCGGCCTCCTGGGACAGCAGCCGCTGCCGGCGGGCCAGCCCGCACAGCAGATACAGCGGCAGCGACAGCACCTCCAACGCGATGAACATCGTCAGCAGATCCTGGGCCGCCGGGAACAGCAGCATGCCGCCGATGGCGAACATCGTGAGCGGGAAGACCTCGGTCTGTACCACACCGGCCTTGGTGGCAGCCTTTTCGGCGACACTGCCGGGGATCGCGGAGGCCTGCGGTGTGAACGCATCCAATCCGGCGGCCGCGGCGGCAGATTCGGCCGGGTATCCGCTACTAGCGATGCGGCGCTCGGCGATCAGCAGGATACCCAGCACACTGATCAGCAGGATGGTGCCCTGCAGGAACAGTGTCACGGGGTCCACCGCGACGGCGCCCATCACCGCCACCTGTCCGACCGAGCCGCGGAGGTCCCTGGCCAGGAGGACGACGGCGACGAACGCGGCGGCCAACCCGCCGAGCGCCAGCACCACCTGGGTGCGGTACCGCAGACTCCGGGGCAGGAACGCCTCGACCAGCACGCCGGCGACGGCCACGCCGAAGATGATGAGCATGGGTGAGATCAGGAAGTACTCGACGCTGGGCGCGGTCATCGCACCGGTCCTTCCGCGATGCGGGGGGCGGGATCTTGTTGGTTGATGGTGGTCAGAGTGTGGTCCACCGCGGGGTTGATGACATCGAGAGCCACCTTGGGATAGACCCCGAGCACCAGCAGCAGCGCGATCAACGGTGCGACGACAGCGATTTCGCGCGGTAGCAGGTCACGCAGCTTGTCGTTCCCGTCCGTGACCGGACCGGTCATCATCCGTTGGTAGAGCCACAGGATGTAGATCGCCGAGAGCACCAGGGCCGCCGAAGCGATGACCGCGAACGCGGGGTAGCGGGTGAAGGTGCCGATGAGCACCAGGAACTCACTGATGAACGGCGCCAGGCCGGGCAGCGACAACGTGGCCAGACCCGCCACCAGGAAGGTGCCGGCGAGGACGGGAGCGACCTTCTGGATGCCGCCGTAGGCCGCGATCACCCGGGTGCCCCGCTGGGAGACCAGGAATCCGGCGATCAGGAACAGTGCGGCGGTGGAGATGCCGTGGTTGACCATGTACAGCGTCGACCCGGATTGGCCCTGGCTGGTCATCACGAAGATGCCGAGGATGATGAAGCCGAAGTGGCTGATCGAGGTGTAGGCGATCAACCGCATGACGTCGGTCTGGCCGATGGCCACGATGGCGCCGTAGACGATGCCGACGACCGCCAGGGCAATGATGAACGGCCGGAACAGCGTCGAGGGTTCGGGGAACAACTGCAGGCAGTACCGCAGCATGCCGAAGGTACCCACCTTGTCGACGATCGCCATCATCAGCACAGCGGTGGCGGGGGTGGCTTCGACGGCGGCATCGGGCAGCCAGCGGTGGAACGGCCATAGCGGGGCTTTGATCGCGAAGGCGAACATGAACCCCAGGAACAGGGCGTTGAGGACCGCAGGGCTGACGTCGAGTTCGCCCGCGGACACCGCGGCGACGATCGCACGGAAATCGAAGGTCCCGGCGCTGAACGCGTCACTGCCTGCGGTCACCACGTACAGACCCACCACGGCCGCGAGCATGACCAGTCCGCCGAACAGGTTGTACAGCAAGAACTTCACCGCAGCCTTGGAGCGTCCGGCGCCACCGAACCCCCCGATGAGGAAATACATCGGGATCAGCATGGCCTCGAAGAACACGTAGAACAGCAGCACATCGAGAGCTACCAGCGAGATCAGGACCATGCCTTCGACAGCCAGCGTCAACGCCACGTAACTGTGCGTCGAGCGCCCCGACAGTGCGCCGCTGAGCGGACCGCCGGCGGCGTCGTCATTCCAGCCGGCCAGCAGCAGCAGTGGCACCAGCACCGCGGTGAGGACCACCAGGGCCAGGGCAATGCCGTCGACGCCCAGGATGTAGCCGGTGCCGAACGACGGAATCCAGGTATGGTCCTCGACGAACTGGTACTGCTGGCCGCCTGGCTCGAACTGCACCGCCACCGCGCCGGCCACCGCCAGGACCGCCAGCGACACGGCGATGCCGGCGTACTTGGTGAATTGTCTTGCCCCGGCGGGCAACAGGATGATCACGGCGGCGCCGAGCATCGGGATGGCCCACAGCACGGTCAGCCACGGCAAGCTCATCGTGTCACCACACCCTTACGACGAGGACGGCGCCGATCACCAGTGCGGCGCCGGCCAGCATCGACAGTGCGTACGAGCGGGCGAACCCGGTCTGGACGGTGCGCAGTCGTTGCGAGGATCCGCCGACGAGGGCGGCCAGACCGTTGGCCACCCCGTCGACACCCTTCTCGTCGACCAGCACGAATTCGCGGGTGAGCTCCTGCCCGGGGCGCATGAGCGCGGCCTCGTTGAACGCATCGCCGTAAAGATCCCGTCGCGCGGCGACCGTCAGCGCGGACACGTCCTCGGGCGCGACCTCGGGGACCGCCCGGGTGGCGTAACTGCGGTAGGCGACACCGATACCGACGGCGACCACGATCAAGGTGATGACCGTCATCGCCCAGACCGGGATGACGTGATGGCTCTCGTGTGCACCCACCACCGGCTCGAGCCAGTGGGTCAGGGTGCCGCCGACGGCGAGGGCACCGCCGGCGCCGACGGAGCCGAGGGCGAGGACGATCATCGGCCAGGTCATCACGGCCGGAGATTCGTGCGGATGGGTGTGGGGTTTCCAGCGCCGGTCGCCGAAGAACGTCAGCAGCATCACCCGGGTCATGTAGAACGCGGTGAGACCGGCCCCGAGCAGGGTGGCCCCACCGAGCACCAGCCCTTTGACCCCGCCTGCGGCGAAGGCAGTTTCGATGATGGCGTCCTTGGAGAAGAACCCGGCGAACGGTGGGATGCCGATGATCGCCAGATAGCCGAGCCCGAAGGTGACGAACGTGACGGGCATGAGCTTGCGCAGTCCGCCGTAGCGTCGCATATCGGTTTCGTCGTTCATCCCGTGCATCACCGACCCGGCCCCGAGGAACAGTCCGGCCTTGAAGAAGCCGTGGGTGAGCAGATGCATGATCGCGATCGCGTAGCCGGCCGGTCCCAGCCCGGCGGCGAGCACCATGTAACCGATCTGGCTCATGGTGGAGGCGGCGAGGGCCTTCTTGATGTCGTCTTTGGCGCACCCGATGATCGCGCCGAACAGCAGGGTGACGGCGCCGACGGTCACCACTGCGGTCTGGGCCACCGGGGCCAGGTCGAACACCGGGCCCGAGCGCACGATCAGGTACACCCCCGCGGTGACCATGGTGGCGGCGTGGATGAGGGCCGACACCGGGGTGGGGCCCTCCATGGCGTCCCCGAGCCAGGACTGCAGCGGAAATTGGGCACTCTTACCGCAAGCCGCCAGCAGGAGCAGCAGGCCGATCGCGGTCACCGTGGCCGAGGAGAGCTCGGGAGCGGCGGCGAAAACCCCGGCGTAGGACAGCGTTCCGGCGTCGGCGAACATCACCATCAGAGCGATCGCCAGTCCGATGTCGCCGACCCGGTTGACGACGAAGGCTTTTTTGGCTGCGGTGGCGGCCGAGGGCTTGTAGGACCAGAATCCGATCAGCAGATACGACGCCAGGCCCACGCCTTCCCAGCCGACGTAGAGGCCCAGATAATTGTCGGCGAGCACCAGCAGCAACATCGCGGCGACGAACAGGTTCAAGTAGGCGAAAAATCGTCGCCGTTCGGGATCGTGCGCCATGTAGCCGATGGAGTACAGGTGGATCAGCAGCCCGACTCCGGTGATCAACAGGACAAAGCACACACTCAAGGCATCCAGTTGCAAACCGAAGTCGACCCGCAACTCGGCCACCGGCACCCAGGAGAACAACGTCTCGTGGATCTCGCGGTCCTCGGGCACCCGACCCAGGAGGTCGACGAACTGCACCACCGCCCAGCCGAAGGCAGCGGCGATGGTGGCACAGCCCAGCAGATGGCCCCAGGCGTTGGTGGCGCGCCCGCCCAACAGCAGTACCGCAGCGCCGACCAGGGGGAGGACGATCAGCCAGATCAGAGTCACGCCTAGCCTTTCAGGAGGTGGGCGTCGTCGACATTGGCGCTCTGCCGGGTGCGGTAGATGGTCATGATGATCGCCAGACCGATCACCACTTCGCAGGCGGCGACCACCATGGTGAAGAACGCGACCACCTGTCCGTCCAGGTGACCGTGCATACGGCTGAAGGCGACGAACGCCAGATTGCACGCATTGAGCATCAGTTCGACACACATGAACATGACGATGGCGTTGCGGCGCAACAACACTCCGGCCGCGCCGATGGTGAACAGCAACGCTGACAGGTAGAGGTAGTTGTCAGGATTCATCGATGTCCGTTCCGTTGCGGCCGGGACCTGTCGGCAGCGGCGTCCGCGGCGTCGACGTCGGCGATGGAACGCGGCGTGAGGATGGCGCTGACCGACATCGCAGAACTCGAGCCGTCAGGCAACCGGGCAGGCATGTCGACGGCGTTGTGCCGGGCGTAGACACCGGAGCTGGGCAGCGTGGTGGGATGGCCGCCGGGCTGGAAGCGTTCCACGGACAGTTCGCGTTGGGTCTTGCGGCGTTCCAGACGTTCCCGATGCGCCAGGACCATCGCGCCCAGCGCCGCGGTGATCAACAACGCGCTGGTGACCTCGAAGGCCCACAGGTACCTGGTGAAGATCAGCGCCGCCAGTCCTTCGACATTGCCGCCGGCGTTGGCCTCGGCGAGTCCGGCGAATCCTCCACCGGTCAGCGACGTGGACACGGCGCCGATCCCGGCGATGAGCAGGATCCCGAATCCGGTACCGGCGGTCAAGGCCGCAATGCGTTGTCCCCGAATCGTTTCCACCAGAGACTCCGAGGAGTCCACGCCGATCAGCATCAGCACGAACAGGAAGAGCATCATCACCGCACCGGTGTAGACCACCACCTGCACCACACCCAGGAACAACGCGTCCTGAGCGACGTAGAGCATGGCCAGCGCAATCATGGTGGTGGCCAGGAAGATCGCCGAGTACACCGCTTTGGGTGCGGCGACCACGCCGACGGCTCCGGCGACCGCGATGGCGCCCAGCACCCAGAACGCGACCGCCTCGCTGGTGGAGGTTTGGGTGAATGCCTGCGCGGTGAACAGGATTGTCGGGGTCTGGGTCACGGCGCCTGCACCCTCTCCACCGGAGTGCCGATGACGTTGCCCAGGTAGTAGTCCTCGTCGGTGGTGCCCGCTGCCATGGCATGCGGCGGCGCCTGCATGCCCGGCTGCAGCGGTGCCAGCAACTTGTCCTTGCCGTAGATGAGGTCCGCGCGGTTGTCGTCGGCCATCTCGTAGTCGTTGGTCATCGTCAATGCGCGGGTGGGGCAGGCCTCGATGCACAACCCGCAGCCGATGCAGCGTAGGTAATTGATCTGATACACCTGTCCGTAACGTTCACCTGGAGAGAACCGGGCAGTCTCGGTGTTGTCGGCACCCTCGACGTAGATGGCGTCGGCCGGGCAGGCCCAGGCGCACAGTTCACAGCCGATGCACTTCTCCAGTCCGTCGGCGTAGCGGTTGAGCTGGTGTCGCCCGTGATACCGCGGTTCGGTGGCCTTGTCGGTGTCGGGATACTGCTGGGTCATCGGCTTCTTGAACATCGTCGAAAATGTCACACCGAAACCGGCCAGGCCGTTCACGAAGTCAGGCATGTGTGGTCTCCTTGCTGCGCGGTTGCCCGGGCATGGGAGGGATCGGGAACGCACCGGGCACGGGTGGGCCGGGCGGGGGGATGGCTTCACGGATTCGTTTGCGCTGCCGCGCGTTCCAGACCATCAGTACGGCTCCGAAGACCACCAGGAACCCGACGTAGATGACGACGGTGACCCACTGCGGGGCGCCGCCCGATCGCAGCGAGTGGGTGACGGCGACGGTCATGATCCAGGCCAGCGACACCGGGATCAGCAGCTTCCATCCCAGGGCCATGAACTGGTCATAACGCAGCCGCGGCAGGGTGGCCCGCAGCCACATGTAACCGAACAGGAAGCACCACACTTTGGCGACGAACCAGAGCAGCGGCCACCAGCCGCTGTTCGCGCCGTCGATCAGGCTGATCGGCCATGGCGCGTGCCAGCCGCCGAAGAACATGGTGGTGGCCAGGGCAGAGACCGTCGTCATGTTGATGTACTCGGCCAACATGAAGATCGCGAACTTCAGTGACGAGTATTCGGTGTGGAAGCCGCCGACGAGTTCGCCTTCGGCTTCGGGCAGGTCGAACGGGGCCCGGTTGGTCTCGCCGACCATCGCCGTCACATACACCAGGAATGACGGGACCAGCAGCACCACGAACCAGGTGTTCGCCTGCGCGGCGACGATGCCGGAGGTCGACATGGTGCCGGCGTACAGGAACACCGCCACGAACGACAGCGCCATGGCGATCTCGTAGGACACCACCTGTGCGGTGGACCGCAGGCCACCCAGCAATGGATAGGTGGAGCCAGAGGCCCAGCCGGCCAACACGATTCCGTACACCCCGACCGACGTGACGGCCAGGACATACAACACCGCAGCCGCCAGATCGGTCAGCTGCAGGGGAGTGGCCTGCCCGAACACCGACACCATGGGCCCCATCGGAATGACGGCGAACGCCATGATCGCCGGGACCACGGCGATGACCGGGGCCATCAGATAGATCGGCTTGTCGACCCCGGCCGGAACCAGGCCTTCCTTGAGCGCGAGCTTGACGCCGTCGGCCAGCGATTGCAGTAATCCGAACGGACCCACCCGGTTCGGGCCGTACCGCATCTGCATGCGGCCCAGGATCTTGCGTTCCGCCAGGATCGCCACCAGCACGGTCAGCACCAGGAACGCGAAGATGCCGAGCGCCTTGGCCAGGATCAGCCACCACGGATCCTGGCCGAAATCACTCAGGTCGGGATGGTTCACGAAACCTCACCTCTGGCGATCCGGACGACGGCGCCGGAGCTGACCGCCAACTGCGTGAGCACCGCGCTGCGGTCGGAGTTCATGGGCAGCCACACCACGCGGTCCGGCATGTCGGTGACGATCAGTGGGAGGCTGATCGAGCCGCGGTCGGAGCTGACGGTGACGACGTCCCCAGGGGTGGCGGAGATCTCCGCGGCGGTGGCTGCGGACAGCCGGACCACCGGCGCCCTGGCGGTGCCCGCCAGGTGCGGTTCGCCGTCCTGCAATCGTCCGCCGTCCAACAGCATCCGCCAGGTGGCCAGGATCGCCTCCCCGGGCCCGGGAACCGGAAGGCGGACCGGATCGACCGTCGGCGGGGCCGCCGGGTCGCCACCCCACAGTCCGAGCCGCGCCAGGTCTTCGCCGGCATCGTGTGCTGAGCGCAGCCCGAGGTCTACCCCCAGTTCGTCGGCAAGTGTCTGCAACACCCGCCTGTCTGGTGCGGCATTGCTGGCCAGCGCCGACGCGAACGGGCGCAGCCGACCCTCCCAGGTGGCGAAGGAACCTGACTTCTCCACCACCGGCGCGACGGGGAACACGACGTCGGCCACTGCGGTGACGGCACTTTCGCGCAGTTCGAGGCTGACGACGAACGGGGTGTTCTCGATCGCGGCGTGCGCGGCTGCCGGGTCGGGGAGGTCGGCGAGCTCCACCCCGCCGATGAGCAGAGCGGCGAGTTCACCGGATGCGGCGGCGCCCAGGATGGCCGTGGTATCGCGTCCAACGGAGTCCGGCACCTCGTTGATGTTCCAGGCGTCGGCCACCTGTGCACGGGCCCTCGCGTCGGTGACCGGCCGGCCGCCCGGCAGCAGGTTGGGCAGACAGCCCGCCTCCACGGCGCCGCGTTCCCCGGCGCGGCGCGGGATCCACGCCAACCGGGCACCGCTGGACTCGGCGAGCCGGACCGCCGCCGACAGCGCACCTGGGGAGCCGGCCAGTCGTTCGCCCACCAGGATGATCGCTCCGTGCGGTAGGTCCAGGCCCGCCAGCGCGTTGGCCTCGTCGCCTGGGGCGGTCATGACCAGCCGGCCACCCATCTTCGTCAGGCCGCGCGTGGCGTACGGCGCGATCGAGACCACCTTCAGGGCGTTGCGGCGGGCGGCTTTGCGCAGCCGCAGGAACACGATGGGCGACTCCTCTTCGGGTTCGAAGCCGGCCAGCACCACCATGGGTGCGGTCTCGAGATCGTGGTAGGTCACCGCCATCGCCTCGCCCACCACCCGGGCCGCCAGGAACTGCGCCTCTTCGGCCGAGTGTGGCCGTGACCGCATGTCGATATCGTTGGTGGCCAACACCATTCGGGCGAACTTGGCGTACGCGTAGGCGTCTTCGACGGTGGCGCGGCCACCCACCAGCACACCCGCGTGGCCGGCGGCGTTGGCCAGCCCGAACGCGGCCACGGTGATGGCCTCCGACCACGACGCCGGACGCAGTTCGCCGTCCTCGCGCACCAGAGGTGTCAGAATGCGGTCGCCGACCCGCGGGTAGGTGAACGCCCAGCGCCCCTTGTCGCAGTTCCACTCTTCGTTGACCTCGGGGTCGTCGCCCGCGAGCCGGCGTAACACGGTGCCGCGCCGGTGATCGGTGCGCTGCGCGCACCCCGACGCGCAGTGTTCGCAGACGCTCGGACTCGACACCAGGTCGAAGGGCCGGGCCCGGAACCGGTAGGCCGTCCCGGTCAGGGCGCCCACCGGGCAGATCTGCACGGTGTTGCCGGTGAAGTAGCTGTCGAAGGCTTCACCGGTGGCGATACCGACCTGTTGGCGCGCACCGCGTTCCAGCAGCTCGATGGAGGGGTCGCCGGCGACCTGACTGGCGAAGCGGGTGCACCGGGCGCACAGCACGCAGCGTTCACGGTCCAGGAGCACCTGCGCCGACAGGTTGATCGGCTTGGGGAACGTGCGCTTGACATCGTCGAAGCGAGTCTCGGTGCGGCCGTTGGACATCGCCTGGTTCTGCAGCGGGCATTCGCCGCCTTTGTCGCACACCGGGCAGTCCAGCGGATGGTTGATCAGCAGCAACTCCATCACCCCGTGCTGGGCCTTGTCGGCCGACGGGCTGGTGAGCTGGGTGCGCACCACCATGTCGGGGGTGACGGTGGTGGTGCACGACGCCATCGGCTTGCGTTGCCCCTCGACCTCGACCAGGCACTGCCTGCAGGCGCCCACCGGCTCCAGCAGGGGGTGGTCGCAGAACCGGGGAATCTGGACGCCCATCAGCTCCGCGGCGCGAATCACCAAGGTGCC
>JBEVFK010000109.1:0-20682 GCA_040512325.1 Mycobacterium sp.
CAGGCGAACCTGCACTCCGACACGCTCAACGAAGCCGGTTTCGTCGAAGACACCCTGGCCGCGATCAACGGCCGCGCCATCCACGCCTATCACACCGAAGGCGCAGGCGGCGGGCACGCTCCCGACATCATCACCGTCGTCTCGCAGCCCAACGTGCTGCCCAGCTCCACCAACCCGACCCGGCCGCACACCGTCAACACCCTCGACGAACACCTCGACATGCTGATGGTGTGCCACCACCTCAATCCGAGTGTGCCGGAAGACCTGGCCTTCGCCGAGAGCCGGATCCGGCCGTCGACCATCGCCGCCGAGGACCTGCTGCACGACATCGGCGCCATCTCGATGATCGGCAGCGACGCGCAGGCGATGGGCCGCATCGGCGAAGTGGTGTTGCGCACCTGGCAGACCGCCCACGTCATGAAGAAGCGGCGTGGCTTCCTCGAGGGGGACAACGGCGCCGACAACAACCGGGTGCAGCGTTATGTCGCCAAGTACACGATCTGCCCGGCCGTGGCGCACGGCATGGATTCCGAGATCGGCTCCGTCGAGGTCGGTAAACTCGCCGACCTGGTGCTGTGGGAGCCGGCGTTCTTCGGCGTGCGCCCGCACGCGGTGGTCAAGGGCGGCATGATCGCCTGGGCGGCGATGGGCGACGCCAACGCCTCCATCCCGACCCCGCAGCCGGTGCTGCCGCGGCCGATGTTCGGTGCGGCTCCCGCTGCCGCCGCCGCGACATCAGTGCATTTCGTGGCACCGCAGGCGATCGAGGACGGACTCGCCGATCGGCTCGACATCCGCCGCCGGCTGGTGGCCGTCGGCAATGTCCGCCAGGTCGGCAAGGCACAGATGCCGCTCAACGACGCGACCCCGGCCATCACCGTCGACCCCGACACCTTCACGGTGACGATCAACGGCGAGGTCTGGCAAGAACAGCCTGCCGTCGAATTACCCATGGCACAGCGTTATTTCTTGTTCTGAAGGGCGGAGTCAAATTTCTACATGGCGAGCCTGACAACTCTTCTCACTCTCGCGGATTCGCGGTTGCCCACCGGTGGCCACGTGCACTCCGGCGGTGTCGAGGAGGCCGTCACCAGCGGTCTGGTGAACGATCTGGCCACCCTGGAGGCGTTCCTGCGGCGACGCATCCGCACCGGCGGACTGGTCACGGCGTCGGTCGGTGTTGCCGTCCAGACCGGGGTGCTCGGCGTCGACTCGGCCGATCTGGAGACCGACGCCCGCACCCCGGCGCCTGCAGCCAGGCTGGCCTCCCGGGCGCAGGGCCGCGGCCTGCTGCGGCTGGCGCGGCGGGTCTGGCCCGACGGCGCGGAATGGTCGGCACTGGGCCGGACTCCCCATCTCGGCGTGGTCGCGGGTCTGGTCGGCCGGGTCAGTGCTCTCGAGCCCGGGCACACCGCGCTGTCGCTGGTGTACACCACCATGACCGGCTCGGCCACGGCGGCGCAACGGCTCCTGGCGCTCGATCCTGCCGATGTGGCTGCGGTGACGTTCGCGTTGTCCGAGGTGTGCGACCGCACCGCCGACGAGGCCCAGGCCGGCCTCGCCGACCTGTCTGACCCCCTGCTCGACGTGCTGGCCCAGCGCCACGCCCGCCGCGAGCGCCCGTTGTTCGTATCCTAACTGCTCGAAAGGTCAACTATGCCACCACATTTCATCGACGGCGAGCCGCACGACCACAGCGACCGGCCCAAGCGGGTGCGCCAGGCCGGCGAACCGTTGCGGATCGGCGTCGGCGGACCGGTGGGATCCGGCAAGACCGCGCTGGTGGCTGCGTTGTGTCGCCAGCTGCGTGACGAATTGTCGCTGGCCGTGTTGACCAACGACATCTACACCACCGAGGACGCGGACTTCCTGCGTAAGCACGCGGTGCTTCCCGACGACCGGATTGCGGCGGTACAGACCGGCGGCTGCCCGCACACCGCCATCCGCGACGACATCACCGCCAACCTCGACGCCATCGACGACTTGATGGCCGGACACGACAATCTCGATCTGATTCTCGTCGAGTCCGGCGGTGACAACTTGACCGCCACCTTCTCGTCGGGCCTCATCGACGTGCAGATCTTCGTGATCGACGTCGCAGGCGGTGACAAGGTGCCACGCAAAGGTGGTCCGGGTGTGACGTTCTCGGACCTGCTGGTGATCAACAAGACCGATCTTGCGCCCATGGTCGGCGCAGACCTCGACGTCATGCGCCGCGACGCCGCCGCGGCCAGGGGCACCCGGCCCACGGTGCTGATCAGCCTCACCGAGGACCCCGCCGCGTCAGGGGTGCTGGCGTGGGTGCGCGATCAGCTCCGGGTCGCGCAAGCGGTCTGATGCATTCCGACGTCCTGATCGTGGCCCGTGCGGGCCGGCTGCCGCGGATCGAATGCCGCGGCGGGCTGGCGGCGCGGATCACGTTGGCGGACACCGTGCATCTGCTGTCGGCGGCGGCCACACCGCTGGGTGGGGACACCATCAGTATCCGGGTGGTCGTCGAACCGGGCGCGGTACTGCAGGTGCGCAGCGCCGCGGCGACGATGGTGCTGCCGAGTGTCGCGGAGCGTACCTCGCATGCGGAGCTGCAACTCGATGTCGCCGGGCAGCTGGATGTCGACCTGCAGCCGACGGTCGTCGGCGGTGGCGCGGTCCACGTTTCGGCAGTCCGGATCGGTATCGACGAAGCGGGCGTGCTGCGGCTGCGTGAACGCGTGCAGATCGGCAGATCTTACGAGCGACACGGCTTTTGGTCGGGCTCCCTGCACGCCGACGTGAAGGATCAGCCGCTACTGCGGCACCGCGTCGAACTCGGTGACGGCGCTGTCGCCGACGACGCCCTGTCGGCGCCGCGCGCCCTGATCAGCGAGCTCTGCTATCCGGCGCCGGCCGCAGACCAGGCCGCCGGCTCGGCCGGGCGGCCCTCCGATGGCTCGGTGGCGCTCGACCTCGCCGGCGGCGGGGTACTGACGACTTGGCAGGGGGAGCGGCTCTAACTCGCCGCCTTCTCCGTCTCCTGCGAGGCGGCGATCTCCTGCAACTGCTCGATCCTGGTTCTGGCGTATGCCTGCTGCTCGGTGATGGTGAGCTGGCCGCGGTCACGGCCCAGGAACGTCACCGACCACGACAACAGCGTGGCGATCTTGGTCTTGAACCCCACCAGGTAGATCAGGTGCAGGCCCAGCCAGGCCAGCCAGGCGATGAAGCCGCCGAATTCGAACTTGCCGACCTGCGCCACGGCGTTGTACTTCGACACCGTCGCCATGGAGCCCTTGTCGAAGTACTTGAACGGCTCGCGGGGCTTGGGTTTGGTGCCGTGTGCGCGGGCCTTGACCTCGTTGTCGATGATCTTCGAGACGTACTTGGCGCCCTGGATGGCGCCCTGCGCCATGCCGGGGACACCCGGGACGAAGGCCATGTCGCCGACGACGAACACGTTCGGGTGGCCGGGAACGGACAGGTCGGGATTCACCTTCACCCGGCCCGCACGGTCGACCTCGACATCGGACTGCTGCGCCAGATCACGACCGATCGGGCTGGCCTGCACCCCGGCCGACCAGACCTTGCATGCCGCCTCGATGCGCCGGATGGTGCCGTCGCCGTCCTTGACGGTTAGGCCGTTGCGATCGACATCGGTGACCATGGCGTTGAGCTGGATCTCGACGCCCATCTTCTCCAGCTGGGCCTTGGCCTTGAGGCCGAGCTTCTCACCCATCGGGGGAAGCACGGCAGGCGCGGCGTCGAGCAGGATGACATGCGCTTCGGTGGGGTCGATGTGCCGGAAGCTGCCCTTGAGCGTCTGGTCGGCGAGCTCCTGGATCTGCCCGGCCATCTCGACACCGGTGGGGCCGGCTCCGACCACCACGAACGTCAGCAGCTTCTTGCGGCGCTCCGGATCGCTGGACCGCTCCGCCTGCTCGAACGCGCCCAGGATCCGGCCACGCAGTTCCAGCGCGTCATCGATCGACTTCATACCGGGCGCGAACTCGGCGAAGTGGTCGTTGCCGAAGTACGACTGCCCGGCACCCGCAGCGATGATCAGGCTGTCGTACGGGGTGCGGTAGGTGTGGCCGAGAAGCACCGAGTCAACTGTCTTGGTGGCCAGGTCGACGTGGGTGACCTCGCCCAGCAGCACCTGCGCATTCTCCTGCTTACGCAGGATCAACCGGGTGGGAGGGGCGATCTCGCCTTCGGAGATGATGCCCGTCGCGACCTGGTACAGCAGCGGCTGGAACAGATGGTGGGTGGTCTTGGCGATCAGTTTGATGTCCACGTCAGTGCGCTTGAGGGTCTGCGCGGCGTTCAACCCGCCGAAACCCGAACCTATGATCACGACCTTGTGTTTATCGGTCGAGGTGGCTCCGGGATGGCTCATTGCTGCTCTCCTTGACGACGAAACTCCGCCTGATGGCTATCTGTTGCAACCTCTAGGTTAGTCGGCGGACTTCCCCGTAGTGCGGTGAGATCACCCACCACACCATCTGTTCACTCGGGCAGCAGTGGTTTGAGCGCTTCGCCGACGGCCTTGACGGCTCCGGGCTGGTAGGACGGCATGTTGAAGATGATGCCGCCGACACCGGCGTCAAATACTTTGGTCTTGATCTGTTCGGCGATCGACTCCGGGCTACCGGCGACAGCGCGCTGGCGCATCTCCTCCGGGATCTGATCCACGGTCGCGTTGTCGTCGACGATCACCGAGATCAGCATGCTGGTCTCCAGTGTCGCCGGATCGCGGTCGATCTTCTCGCACGCTTCGCGAACCGCCTTGAGCTTGCCGGGCAGCTCATCGAATCCGGCGATCACGTTGAGGTGGTCGAAATGCTTGGCTGCCAATGGAATGGTCTTCTTCTCGCCGCTGCCGCCGATCATCAGCGGGATGTGGTCGCGGAAGCGCGGCTCGGCCATCGCCTCGACCGTCCGGTAGTACCTGCCCGTGAATGTCGGGCGTTCACCGGCGAGCATCGGCAGGATGATCTCCAGCGCCTCGTCGAGTTTGTTGAACCGGTCGGTGAAGGTGCCGAATTCGTAACCGAGTGAATCGTGTTCGAGTTCGAACCAGCCGGTGCCGATGCCGAGGATCGCCCGGCCGGCGCTGATGACGTCGAGAGTGGTGATCTCTTTGGCCAGCAGGGTGGGATTGCGGTAGGTGTTGCCGGTGACGAGCGTGCCCAGTTGAACTCGTTGGGTTGCTGTCGCCAGCGCGCCGAGGGTGGTGTACGCCTCGAGCATCGGTTCCGACGGTTCGCCGAGCATGGGCAGCTGGTAGAGGTGGTCCATCACGAACACCGAGTCGAAGCCGCTCGTGTCGGCCTCCTGGGCCTGAGCGATCACGGTGGGAAAGAGCTGTTCGACACCGGTGCCGTACGAGAAGTTCGGGATCTGCAAGCCGAGTTTGATAGTCACGGAAATGACCCTAGCCACGACTAAGCGGGGCAGTAACCCCGTTTCGCTCGACGCGAACGTGGGAATAACTCAGCAGGTCAGGCGAACTGAGCGACCCGGCCGGTGCTGACGTGCAACGTCTGGCCGGTGATGTGGCGGGCACCCGGGGTGGCCAGGAACAGTGCCAGGCGGGTGATCTCGGCCGCCGTCGAGGGGGCGGTGGTCGACAACCCGTCGTACCCGGGCTGAGAGCCGTGCCCGGCCGCCACCACGTTGATGGTGATGCCGCGGGTGCCGTACACGGTGGCCTGATCGGCCGTCCAGGCTGCAAGGGCTGCCTTGACGGCGGCCTCGGCGCTGCCGTCACGAGGGCTCTCCGGCACGACGCTGACGATCGAGCCGCCGGCGCGCAGGTGATCGCCGAGGGTCTGCAGGGTCAGCGCGGCCGACAGGACCGTGGTGTCCAGCGCGTTGTGCCACGCGGTGGCCTGCTGCGCGGCGGAGAACTGGCGGGGATCGCCGTCCTGCCAGCGTGGGGCAGGCACGTGGACGATCGAGTCGAGGTGCTGCGGGAACACGCTGCGGGTCGCGGCCAGGTTGGCCGGGTCGGTGCTGTCGCACACGATCGCGTCGACGTCGAGTTCCTTGGCTGCGACTTCGAGTTCGTCGCGGCGCGCCCCCGAGATGACGACGCGGTGGCCGCTGTCGCGGAAGCCCTCCGCAATTGTCTGTCCAAGTTCGGTATCGCCGCCGGTGACGAGCACGTCCATGGCTGACCTCCTAGTCGTTCACCGTTGAACCCACGCGGTGGTCGCGTCGAGCGAACGCCATGTTACTGGACAGTAGCTAGGTCACGAAACTCGACGCGGGTTCGACTCGGAAACATTTTCGGCTCGATTTGCGAGACACCGTCAGGTGGTGCCCACCCGGGTGCCGTCGGCGCCTCAACCGCGGGTGGAGCAGGCGCAGACACGACCCCACAGTGAGCAAGTCACACTTGCGTCACCCGAGTAACACGGTAGGTTTCTCGCCATGGATGAGCCGGAGCAGAATTTGAAACGGCGAAGGGGAGTGTGGAAGTCGCGGGCGATAGCCGCGATTTCAACCGCCAGTGCGGTGACACTGGTTCTCCCGGCCGCCATCGGCCACGCCGAGCCACTTCCGCCGCCGCCACCTCCGGCGCCGACGACGGTTGCGCCTCCGCCGGCCGACCCGAATGCACCTCCGCCGCCCCCGGCGGACCCGAATGTGCCCCCGCCGCCCCCGGCGGACCCGAACGCACCGCCGCCACCCCCGGCGGACCCGAATGCGCCGCCCCCACCGCCGGCGGACCCGAACGCACCACCCCCCGCCGATCCCAATGCGCCGCCCGCGCCGGAACCGGGCCGCCTCGACAACGCCGCCGGTGGTTTCAGCTACGTACTACCGGCCGGCTGGGCCGAGCGCGACGCCAGCAGGCTCACCTACGGCCAGGCGCTGCTGGTCAAAGAAGTTGCGCCCGCCGCCCCCGGTGAGCCCGCTTCGGCGGCCACCGACACCAGCATCTTGCTGGGCCGGCTCGACCTGAAGCTGTTCGCCGGCGCTGAGCCCGACAACGAGAAGGCCGCCAAACGGCTGGCCGCCGACATGGGCGTGTTCTTCATGCCGATGGCCGGCACCCGGCTCAACCAGGAGACCATCCCGCTGGATGCCAACGGGATGCCGGGATCCGCGTCGTACTACGAGGTGAAGTTCGCCGACACCACCAAGCCCGACGGTCAGATCTGGGCGGGTGTTGTCGGCAGCCAGGCCGTCAACGCGCCGCGTGGACAGCGCAATGAGCGCTGGTTCGTGGTGTGGCTGGGCACGGCAGACGATCCCATCGACAAGGGTGCCGCGGCCGCCCTGGCCAACTCGCTGCGGCCCTGGAGCCCGCCGCCTCCGCCCCCGCCGCCCCCGCCGGCAGACCCGAATGCGCCGCCACCGCCGCCGGATCCGAACGCACCACCGCCGGATCCGAACGCGCCGCCCCCGCCTCCGCCGCGGGCCGTGGTGGGCGTACCCGTCCCGGTCACCACCCCGGTGCCCGAGATGCTTCCTCCGCCCGCCTGACGTAAAGCGCTGAACCAGCAGCCCCGACCCCTGTGGTCGGGGCTGTCGGCGTTCGGTTGCCGATCGTTTTCTCCAGGCAGGTCGATTCGTTACCGGAGCGGGCTATAACCGAGGAATGGACACGACGATTCTTGCTGAGACAACCGAGTACCTGGCCCGCTCGACCACCACGACCAGCGTGGGATTCATCGGCTACATCATCATCGGCGCGCTCGCGGGCTGGATCGGCGGCAAGCTCGTCAAGGGCAGCGGGTCGGGCATCTTGATGAACATCATCATCGGAATCGTCGGTGCGCTGATCGGCGGGTTCCTGCTGAGCTTCTTCCTCGACACCGCGTCGGGCGGGTGGTGGTTCACGTTCTTCACCGCGTTGCTCGGCTCGGTGATCCTGCTGACGATCGTCGGGAAAACCCGAAAGAGCTAGCCCGTCACGCCTCAGGTGGAGGCGTGCCACACCAGCGCGGCGGCCAGCGCGCCCATCCCGTTCAGCGACCAGTGCAAAGCGATGGGCGCGATCAGGCTGCCGCTGCGCCGGCGTAGCCAGGTGAACACGAACCCGGCGACACCGGTGGCGACGACCGCAAGCACCACGCCGGCGATCACGCCCACGATGCCGCCACCGAAGATCTTGGTGAATCCGACATTACTGCTGGTCAGGCCCAGTGAGGTGGAGATATGCCACAGCCCGAACAGCAGTGAGCCGGCCGCGGCGGCGCCGCGGACACCCCACGCCCGGTTCAGGGCACCGTGCAGGACGCCACGGAACGCGAGTTCCTCGGGGATGACGGTCTGCAGCGGAATGATGATCATCGAGGCCAGCAGCGCGCCCGAGAGGGTGGCGTAGTTGTCGTTCATGAACATCGGCCGGGTCCAGGGCAGCATCGCTCCGATGGCGATCACCGACAACACCAGTCCGACGGCTCCCGCGGCATAGCCGGCGCCGGAGCGCCAGTGTTCGCGGCCCAGCCCGAGTTCGGACCAGCACACGCCGCGGGCGCGGACCAGAGCGAGCAGCCCGACGGCGGCGGCGGGCACGGTGGCGATGCTGGCCCACGGGGTGGTGAAGTGCGCGATGAGGTTGGTCAGGGTCAGCACGATGACCACGATCGCAACGTCGACATAGACCCGGAAGTGGTGGATGGCCGACAGCTGACCCAGCAACGGGTGGGCAGGCGCGTCCACCGCGCTGAGATCTGACATGACCAGCTGAGTCTACCTGCGCCACGCACCCGGTCACGGTGACCAAATGATGGTGAATAACTCGTGCACATCTGCGCGCGACGCCGGGTACGGGGAAGGATGGAAGCCGAGAACATCGATGTCGGGAGAAGAGTTCGAATGACAGCTGCAACAAGCACGTGGCGTTCCACCGAAACCGAAACCCTGAGCGACGACACCCTCGGTCAGATCGACAGGTGGTGGCGGGCAGCCAACTATCTGTCCGTGGGCCAGATCTACCTGCTGGACAACCCGCTGTTGCGCACCCCGTTGTCCCGGGAGGACGTCAAGCCCCGGCTGCTCGGGCACTGGGGCACCACCCCCGGGCTGAACTTCCTCTACGCCCACCTCAACCGGGCCATCAAGGAACGTGAGCAGTCCACGCTCTATGTCACCGGCCCCGGGCACGGCGGGCCCGGGCTCGTCGCCAACGCCTACCTCGACGGCACCTATTCGGAGGTGTACTCCGACATCACCCCCGATGCCGAGGGGTTGCGGCGGCTGTTCCGGCAGTTCTCGTTCCCCGGCGGCATTCCGTCACACGTGGCACCGGAGACGCCGGGATCCATCCATGAAGGTGGCGAACTCGGCTACGCGCTGTCACACGCCTACGGTGCCGCGTTCGACAATCCTGATCTCCTGGTCGCCGCCGTCATCGGTGACGGCGAAGCGGAGACCGGCGCACTGGCCACCAGTTGGCACTCCAATAAGTTCGTCAACCGCGCCAACGACGGGGTGGTGCTGCCGATCCTGCATCTCAACGGGTACAAGATCGCCAATCCCACTGTGCTGGCACGTATTCCAGAAGACGAGTTGCGCAGCTTGATGGTCGGCTACGGGCACAAGCCGTATTTCTTCGAAGTCAGAGACGGCGACACCGATCACCTCGCCGCGCACCGGCGCTTCGCGGCGCTGCTCGACGAGGTGCTCAACGAGATCGCTGCCATCAAAGCGGCCACCGACGACACCGACCGGCCCTGCTGGCCGATGATCGTGTTCCGCACCCCGAAGGGCTGGACCGGTCCCGACTACATCGACGGCAAGAAGACCACCGGCTCCTGGCGGGCCCATCAGGTGCCGCTGGCCAGTGCCCGCGACACCCCCGAGCACCTGCAGGTACTGGCCGATTGGCTGGGGTCCTACCGGGCCGAGGAACTCTTCGACGCCGACGGCAGGCTCGATCCGTCGATCGCCGAGCTGGCCCCGCCCGGGCAGTTGCGGATGAGCGACAACCCACACGCCAACGGCGGTTCCCTGCTCAAGGACCTGCGGCTGCCGGACTTCCGCAAGTACGGCGTCGACGTACCCGTTCCCGGGTCGACGGTGGCGGAGGCCACCAAGGTGCTCGGTGAGTGGCTGACCGACGTCATCCGTCTCAACCCCGACAACTTCCGGATCTTCGGCCCCGACGAGACCGCATCTAACCGCCTGCAATCGGTCTATGCGACCACGGACAAGCAGTGGAACGCAGGCTTTTTCGACCCGGAGGTCGACGAACACCTGGCCCGCGCGGGACGCGTCATGGAGATGCTCTCCGAACACCAGTGCCAGGGCTGGCTCGAGGGTTATCTGCTCACCGGCAGGCACGGGTTGTTCAACTGTTACGAAGCGTTCATCCACATCGTCGACTCGATGATGAACCAGCACGCCAAGTGGCTCAAGGTCACCAACCGCATCCCGTGGCGCCGCCCGGTGGCCAGCCTCAATTATCTTCTCTCCAGCCATGTCTGGCGCCAGGACCACAACGGTTTCAGTCATCAGGACCCCGGCTTCATCGATCACGTCATCAACAAGAAGGCCGAGGTGGTCCGGGTCTATCTGCCGCCGGACGCCAACACGCTGTTGTCCACTTACGACCACTGCCTGCGTTCGCGCCAGTACGTCAACGTGGTGGTCGCGGGCAAGCAGCCGGCGGCCAACTTCCTCGACATGGAATCGGCCATCGCGCACTGCACGCGGGGGCTCGGCATCTGGGAGTGGGCCGGCACCGAGGAGATGGGCACCGATCCCGATGTCGTCATCGCCACGGCCGGTGACGTGCCGACGGTGGAAGGTCTTGCCGCGGTTGACCTGCTCAAGCAGAACCTGCCGGATCTCAAGATCCGGTTCGTCAACGTGGTGGACCTGATGCGCCTGCAGGACAACACCGAGCATCCGCACGGATTGTCGAGCAAGGAGTTCGACATGATCTTCACCACGGACAAACCGGTGATCTTCGCCTATCACGGTTATCCGTGGCTGATCCACCGGTTGACCTACCGCCGCACCGGCCACTCCAACATCCACGTCCGTGGCTACAAGGAGGAGGGCACCACCACCACGCCGTTCGACATGGTGATGCTCAACGATCTCGACCGCTACCACCTGGTCATCGATGTCATCGACCGGGTGCCTTCGCTGAAATCCACCTGCGCCACCCTGCGTCAACGGATGGTGGACAAGCGCATCACCGCCCGCGAATACACCCGCGAATTCGGGGACGACATCCCCGAGGTCCGCGACTGGGTGTGGCCCGACGCCCGTGAAGCCGGAGTGGCGGGCGGCAGCGGCGCGGCCTCTACCGGGGGAGACAACGAGTAGCTGGAGGCCACCGGCGTCGGCGTGGTAGACACTGTGACCATGGCCACTGTGGACACGTGTCAACTTCTGGCGTCGGTGCGCGTGCTCGACCTCGGTGTCGGTGGCGCGGACATCGTGACGCGCGTGCTGGCCGATCTCGGTGCCGACGTGCTGAAGATCGAGGCACCGGGTGGTGTGGGTTCCCGTACGGCGTTGCCGACGCTCGGTGCCACCGGCATCGCGTTCGCGCTGCACAACGCCAACAAGCGCTGCGCGGTGCTCGATCCCGACAGTGCCATCGACCGGGAGCGGTTCGTGGAGCTGGTGGGTGCCGCCGACATCGTGGTGGACTCCGGTCTGCCCGGGCAGGCAGCAGCCTTCGGGGCGACCTGCGCCGAACTGGCGCAGCGGTTCCCGCAGCTGGTGGCCATGACGGTGACCGATTTCGGTGCCGAGGGCCCGCGGGCGCAGTGGCGTGCCACCGACGCGGTGCTCTACGCCTTGTCAACGGCCCTGTCGCGGTCGGGCCCGGCGACAGGTCGGCCGGTGCTGCCGCCGGAGGGCATCGCCACCGCGACGGCCGCCGTGCAGGCCACCTGGGCGGCGCTGGTGGCCTACTATCACCGATTGCGTTGCGGCACCGGCGACTTCATCGACTTCTCCCGGCTCGACGCGGTGGTCACCGCGCTCGATCCGGCGTTCGGCTCGCATGGACAGGCCGCCACGGGCCTGCGCCGCGGCGAACGCTGGCGCGGCAGGCCGAAGAACCAGGATGCGTATCCGATCCTCGCCTGCAAGGACGGTTTTGTGCGGCTCGTGGTGATGGCACCGCGCCAGTGGCGGGGTCTGCGGGCCTGGCTGGGGGAGCCCGAGCAGTTCCAGGATCCCAAGTTCGACGGCATCGCCGAGCGCTTCGGCGCGTGGCCTCAGATCAGTGCGCTGCTGGAGCGTCAGTTCGCCGACCAGACCATGACCGAACTCGTGGTGACCGGCCAGGCTTACGGTGTGCCAATCGCCGAGGTGCTGGACCCTGCGGACGCGCTCACCTCCGAACACTTCCAGGCTGTCGGCGCGGCGACGGAGACCGAACTGGCTGCGGGTGTGCCCGTCACCGTGCCGGTGGGGTACTACACCGTTGACGGCGCGCACGCCGGATTCCGTCATCCGGCTCCACCCGTCGGCGCCGACGAACCCCGGTGGCAACCCGCGCCCAAACCGGCATCCGGGCCCCAGAATCCGCCTGTTTCGCGCCCAGATGTCGGTCTCGGCGAGACGGGGTTGCCGTTTTCCGGCCTGCGCATCATCGACCTCGGCATCATCGTCGCCGGCGGCGAACTGAGCCGCCTGTTCGCCGACCTGGGCGCCGAAGTCATCAAGGTGGAGAGCGCCACTTACCCCGACGGGCTCCGGCAGGCCAGGGCCGGCGATCTGATGAGCGAGTCGTTCGCCTGGACCCACCGCAACAAGCTCGGGCTGGGGCTGGATCTGCGTAACCCCGCCGGAGCCGAGATCTTCACCCGGCTGGTGGCTGACGCCGACGCGGTGTTCGCCAACTTCAAGCCGGGAACCCTTGCCGGGCTTGGCTTCTCCTATGACCGGCTGCGTGAGATCAACCCCGATCTGGTGCTGGCCGAGAGCAGCGCTTACGGCGACACCGGCCCGTGGAGCGTCCGGATGGGATACGGCCCTCTGGTGCGTGCCGGTACCGGTGTCACCAGACTGTGGACCTCGCCGGCAGAGTCCGACGAGGGGGCACCCGCGTCGGGCCGGCACCGGTTCTTCGATGCCACCACGGTGTTCCCCGACCATGTGGTGGGCCGGGTCACCGCCATCGGCGCGCTGGCCGCGCTGATCCACCGCGACCGCACCGGCACCGGCGCCCGGATCCATGTGTCACAGGCCGAGGCCGCGGTCAACCAACTCGACACCACGTTCGTCACCCGAGCCGCTGCCGAGTCCGATCCCGCTGCCCTGCACCAGGACACCGCGTCCCACCGCGTCTACCCGTGTGCCGGTGACGACGAATGGTGCGTCGTGTCCCTCACCTCCGACGACGACCGTCGAGCGGTTGCACAGCTCATCGGAGCCACGGAGCTCGCCGACTGGACCGCGAGCAGATCTCCCGCCGATGCCGCCGAGGCGCTGCAGGCACTCGGGGTGGCCGCCGCTCCGATGATTCGCCGACTGGAGCTGCTGGACGATCCGCAGCTGTTGTCGCGCAATCTATTTCAGCAGATGGAACATCCGCTCTTCGAGCTGGCGCTCCCCAGTGAGACCGCAGCCGCACCGTTTCGGCACATTGCGCCTGCCCCCACCCGCCCGGCGCCGCTGCCCGGGCAGCACACCCGCGAGATCTGCCACCAGATCCTGGCACTCGACCACGCCACCACCGAGAAGTTGATCGCAGACGGCGTGCTGTTCAGTACGGACGCACCATGAGCACCCACAAGGAGACAGCATGACCGCACAGGTCTACATCGGCGGGCAGTTTCGGGCCACCGGGATCTCGCCCGTCGTCGAGGCAGCAACAGGGGATCACCTGGGCGACGGCGCCAGTGCCAGCATCGCCGACATCGACGACGCGGTGGCCGCCGCCGGGGCCGCACTGCCGGCCTGGCGGGCGACACCACCCCGCGAACGGGCCGATCTGCTGGTGGCGTTCGGCAAGGCGCTGATGGCGCGAGCGGCCTCGACCGCCGAGTTGGTGACCCGGGAGAACGGCATGCCGGCCCGGCTGTCGGGCATGGCCAACGGCGCCTTCCCTGCGGTGTTGTTCGACTACTACGCGGGCCTGATCGTCGACACCCCGGAGGAAGAGATCCGGCCGAGCCTGCTGGGCCACACGATCGTGCGGCGGGAACCCGTGGGTGTCGTGGCCGCGATCACCCCCTGGAATTACCCGCAGGCGCTGGCGGCGATGAAGCTCGCGCCCGGACTGGCCGCCGGTTGCACCATGGTGCTCAAGGCATCTCCCGAAACCGCGCTCGACGCACTGGTTTTCGCCGAAGCTGCCGACGAGGTGGGCCTGCCGCCCGGGGTGCTCAACATCGTGCCCGGCGACGCGGTGGCCGGCGCGCACCTGGTCGGTCACCCCGGGGTCGACAAGGTGGCGTTCACCGGGTCCACCGCCGCGGGCCGCGCGATCGGCGAGATCTGCGGACGGCTGATGCGGCCGGTCACCCTCGAACTCGGCGGCAAATCTGCGGCCATCATCCTCGACGACGCCGACCTCGATGCCACCATCAAAGGTCTGCGCACGGCCTCCTTCGTCAACAACGGCCAGACCTGTTATCTGAGTTCGCGCATCCTCGCGCCACGCTCCCGCTACGACGAGGTAGTGGACGCCATGGCAGCGCTGGCGCAGGGTCTCACGGTGGGTGATCCCCTGGACAACGCCACCGAGATCGGGCCCATGGTCAGTGAGCGACAACGGCAACGGGTCCTGGACTACATCGAGTTGGGCCGCGCCAGTGGCGCGAAACTGATTGCCGGCGGCTCGATCCCGAAAGACCAGCCGCGCGGCTGGTTCGTCTCGCCGACGGTGTTCGCGGGGGTGTCGAACTCCGATCGGCTGGCCCAGGAGGAGGTCTTCGGGCCGGTGCTGGCGGTGATCGCGTACGACGGCGACGCTGAGGCCATCGAGCTGGCCAACGACAGTGAGTACGGCCTCGGCGGCACGGTGTGGTCCGCTGATGCCGAGCGCGCCACCGACGTGGCCCGCGGTGTGCGTACCGGCACCATCGGTGTCAACGACTACCAGCTCGACATCGGTTCGCCCTTTGGCGGCGTCAAGGCCAGCGGGCTGGGCAAGGAGCTGGGCCCGGAGGGTCTGCAGGCGTATCAGACGGTGAAATCCATCTACCGGAATACACCTGCTTGACACCTGTCAACGCACTCGGCGGGACTTGATACGGTTCTGTCCATGCCACTGGATCCCAAGACTCCCGTGCTGGTCGGATACGGCCAGGTCAACCAGCGTGACGGAGACCTTTCCGGCGGCGCCGGCCCGGCGGATCCCGTCGCGTTGATGGCCGCCGCCGCGCGGGAAGCCGCCGACGCCAGGGCGCTCGCTGCGGTGGACGCGATCCGCGTCGTGAACCTGCTGTCCTGGCGCTACCGGGACCCCGGGCTGCTACTCGGCGAACTCATCGGCGCCGACCGGCCCGCCACCCGCTACACCGGCATCGGCGGCAATGTGCCGCAGTCCCTGGTGAACCAGGCTTGTCTGGACATCATCGCCGGTCGCAACGAGGTGGTGTTGCTGGCCGGGGCCGAGACGTGGCGCAGCCGCAAACGTCTCAAGGCCAACGGGATTCGGCCCGCGTGGCCGGTCCAGGACGAGAGCATCCCGCTCGCGCCCGGTGAGGCAGACCTCGAGATGGCCGGGGAGTCCCAGCAGCGGATCGGACTCGGCCTGCCCTCGGATGTGTACCCCTTGTTCGAAGAGGCGGTGCGGATCGACGCCGGGGAAACACCCGAGGACCACCGCCGCCGGATCGGCGAACTGTGGGAGCGGTTCAACGTGGTGGCCCGATCCAATCCCCACGCGTGGAGCACCGCGGCCTATTCTGCCGAGCAGATCTGGCAGCCCGGCCCGGACAACCGGATGATCAGCTGGCCCTACACCAAGCTGATGAACTCCAACAACATGGTGGACCAGGGTGCGGTGCTGCTCCTGACCTCGGTGGAGCGGGCCACCCAACTCCAGATCCCCACCGACCGCTGGATTTTCCCGTGGGCAGGCACCGACTCGCACGACACGTACTCCATCACCGAACGTTTCGAGTATCACGAGTCGCCGGCCATCCGGATCGCCGCCCGCCGCGCGCTGGAACTGGCCGGGACCGGCCTCGACGAGATCGACTACGTCGACGTCTACTCCTGCTTCCCGTCGGCGGTCCAGATTGCCGCCGCCGAGATCGGGCTGGGTATCGACGATCCGGCCCGGCCGCTGACCGTCACCGGCGGCCTCACGTTCGCCGGTGGCCCGTGGAACAACTACGTCATGCATTCGATCGCCACCATGGCCGAGAAACTCGCCGCCGACCCCGGCAAGCGCGGACTCATCACCGCCAACGGCGGATATCTGACCAAGCACAGCTTCGGGGTGTACAGCTCGGTCCCACCGTCGGCCGAGTTCGCCTGGGAGGACGTCCAAGACGCGGTCGACCGCGAACCGACCCGCGAGGCGCTCGTCGCGTGGGAGGGTGTCGGCACCGTCGAGACGTGGACCGCACCGTTCGGCCGCGACGGTGCCCCGACGAAGGCGTTCCTGGCCGTCCGCACACCCGACGACGCGCGGACGTTGGCGGTGCTCGCCGAGGCCGAGGCCGAGGTGGCCGTCGGTGGGGACATCGCCGGGGCCAAGGTGTCGGTCAATGCCGATGGAACGGCGTCGCTGATCTAGGTAGGCGGTAACGCGGGTGAAACTGGGCCGAAACCGGGCTGTAGTTCCGTCGGCTTACGTTCGGGCATGAAAAGTCTCAGGCATCCCGCACTGCAGATCGGCGTCGCCGCGATCGGCGGAATCATCTTCGGCCTGGTGGTCGGGGAGTGGGCCGCGAACCTGAAGTTCGTCGGCGACATGTTCATTCGGCTGATCCAGATGTCGATCGTGCCGCTGGTGATGGCCTCGGTGATCGTCGCGACGGCGTCGATGTCGGGCACGGGCACCGGCAAGATCGCCTTCCGCACGTTCAAGTGGATGATCGGCTTCTCGGTGGTCGCGGCCGTATTGGCTTGGCTGCTCAGCACTTTGATCCAACCGGGCGCAGGCATGGTGTTCACCCAGGAGCTCGATCCCACCCTGGCCGAATCGGCGGGGGAGGCGCTGGGTTGGCAGGACACCCTGCTCAACTTCGTCTCGACCAACATCTTCAACGCGATGTCGACAGCCACGATGGTGCCCATCATCATCTTCTCGCTGCTGTTCGGTATCGCCTTGCGCAGCCACATCAACAAATCCGGTGACACCGGGGTGCTCACCTTCATCGACCAGATCCAGCAGATCGTGCTCACCATGATCCGCCTGGTGATGCTGATCGCCCCCATCGGCGTGTTCTGCCTGTTGGCCGCCCTCGCCGGCGATGTCGGCTTCTCTGTGGTGACCACGGCGCTGAAGTACCTGGGCACAACGCTTCTCGGGGTGCTCATCCTCTTTGCGGTGTTCGTCGCGGTGGTCACGGTGCGGACCCGCCTGAGCCCGTGGAAGCTGCCGAACAAGCTGGCCGAGCAGACCGCGATTGCGATCACCACCACCAGTTCGGCGGTCACCTTCCCGACAGTGCTGAAGAACACTGTCGAAAAGGTGGGTGTCAGTCAGAAGATCGCCAACTTCACGCTCTCCATCGGGTTGACCATGGGCTCCTACGGAGCCGTCCTCAACTACATGATCGTGGTGATGTTCCTGGCGCAAGCGGGCGACATCGATCTCAGTGTCGGTCAGATCGCACTCGGCATGGGTCTGGCGATCCTGCTCAACATGGGCACCATCACGGTGCCCGGCGGGTTCCCGGTGGTCGCAATGTTTCTCGCGACCTCACTCGGTCTGCCGTTCGAGGCCGTCGGCCTGCTGATCGCCGTCGACTGGTTCGCCGGCATCTTCCGCACGTTCCTCAACGTCAACGGCGACACCTTCGTGGCGATGCTGGTGGCCAACGCCGACGACGAGATCGATCGTGATGTCTACAACGGCACCAAGACGGTGGTCGCCGAGGACATCGATCTCGAGGAGTACAGCGCCGCGATGGCCCGCGCCGATCAGGCCGACTGACCCTGTTGACCAGCCCGGCCCTCTCTCCCCGGGCTCGTCCCTCACCCGCCTCGTCGACCGGGCCCTGTTGACCAGCCCGGCCCTCTCTCCCCGGGCTCGTCCCTCACCCGCCTCGTCGACCGGGCCCTGTCGCCAACTTCAGCACTTCCTCAGTGGTGGGCGGACTCTGGGGATGATGGGACAGACACCACGGCGACCGGATGCGGTGGAACGCCTCACCTTCTCCTGCGAGGTAGAAGTTCCCGGCGCGTAGACGGCTGATGTCGGGCACCAGACCGCCCTTCACTCGCGCGATCTCCTTGGCGGTGGTGATCTGCGCGGCTGAATTCAGCAGACCGTAGAACTGGGTGGCGGCATTTCCCGGGATGTGGTTGTGCAGTCCTTTCGGCGACTGCGTGGCGTACACCAGGCCGAGGCCGTACTTGCGGGCCTGCGACGACAGGGCCAGCGTGCTGCGCAGACTGATCGTCGAACGTCCCGCCGGAGCGAAGTTCTGCGCTTCGTCCATCACCAGCAGGCCGCCCAACGGGCGGTCGCCGGCGGGGTTGCGTTTGATCCAGGCGAACAACGCCATCTGCAGCTGGTTGACGAAGCCTTCCCGCTGTAGTTCCGAGGTGAGTCCGATCATGCTGATCACCGACACCCGGGCCCGGAATCCCTCCGACGGTGTCAGCAGCGCACCGGGATCGGCGGCGGCGCCCACCCCACCGAACATCGGGTCGTTGATGGTGGCGGCCTGCAGGTTCTGGCCGAGCTCGGCGGCCAGGTCGGCGGCGTTGTGCATGCTGCTGGCCTGCTGCGGCAGGTCGGCGAGCAGCGCGATGAACCCCTTCAACGACGTCGACCCCTGGGAGCCGTAGTGACTGAGCGCCTCGCGCAGCACGGCGCGCGACCGGCCGGCTTTGGCGGAGTTGCCGGAGATCAGTGCCCGCGGCTCCAGCGCGGCCACCGCCGAGTCCACCGCCTGGCTGAATTCGTCATGGTCATCGCGGACGCTGGCGAAATCCGGTAGCGGCTGGAACGACAGCGGCCGGCCGGCCATCCGGTTCGGGGTCCACACCACCACTTCGGTGTTGCGCAGGTAGTCGGCGGCCGGGGCGTCGTCGGCCGGGTTCCAGCCGTCCGGCAGCTGCGGCCAGGCGCTGCCGAGCCGGGACAGATCGTTGTTGGGGTCCAACACAATCGACGACACACCCCGCAGCGCGCACTCTTCGACGATGCGGCGGATCAGCACGGTTTTTCCCGACCCCGATCCGGCATAGATCGCGGTGTGCTTGCGCAACGCCACCAGATCGACCTCCCGACGCTCCCCGGAGGTGACGTCGACGCCCAGCGGGATGGCGGTTTCGGAGCGTGGGACCTCGTCGACGGGGGTCTCGTCGGCGACGGGTACTGCGGTGGCGTCGGCCGCGGGCTCCGGGACCGGTGCGGCGTCCGCACCGGCGATGTCACCCAACGCATCTCGCAGCAATGTGATGCCATGGGCGGGTTTGCGCGCGGTGAGCCAGCTCTGCAGGTGGTGGGCGTCGTCGCGGATCAGGTCGCGTAACGCCGTCATGGTGCGCAGGTCATCCTCGGACATCGGCAGGGTGCGTCCGCCGGCTTCTTCGAAGGTGGCCACCAGTTCAGCGGTCTTCTTTCCGCTGGGCCAGGGCGTGTTGCGCAGCAGGAAGAGTTTTCGGCGATCGGTGGTCGCATTGACACCTGCTGTATCGCAGGCACTTCGGATTCTGTTCAGTGCGGCGACGGCGTTCGACGCGGCGATCGCCCGGAAGGCCCAGTGTTGCTCGTCGTCGGTATCGGAATCCAGGCTCTGCCGCAGCCGGGCATGCAGGGTCACCTTGGCCCCCGGCGGGGGGTCGACGCGGAAGTCGGCGCCGGGCTCGCCGGTTTCCACGATCCACGACCGCAGGGCGGCGTCGAGCAGTTCGGGGATGGTGGTGTCTTCGCCCTCCGGATCGAACGCCACGGTGGTCACCGCCTGCCGGCGGTAGGCCGCAAAGCGGGCGTCGAGCGCGGCCAGCTCGGCGTTGGACTCTCCGGTGTGAGAGCTGGAAGAACCGCCGGCCGGTGTGGCGGTGGCTTCGGACTCTGTTGCCAGCGAAGCCAATTCGATGACCTCGTTGCCGTTGAGGCACAGCCGGATATGGCTGTCGGCACGCTTGAGCAACTGCCGGGGCGTGTAGTCCGGCGCGTCGGCGAACGCGTCGGGTTTGATGGGCCAGCTGGCGTAGGGCGGGGTGAACCCGACGGTGCTGTAGCTGGCGGCGAACCGTCGCTCCAGGATCGTCCTGGCCAGCTCGGGGCTGGGCAGACCCTGCAGTGGCGAGGTCACCCGGAACCGGTCGGCGACCGTGGACGTGGCGCGCAGCCGGATGCTCTCCCAGGCCGCGGGCAGGCAGGCGACCACACCGACTGTGCGCCGCATCGTCTGCCGGATCGACATCAGTCCGTGCGCCACGTGTTCGAGATCGCGGTTGTCGGTCTGGTTGGTGGCCGATTCGGTACGGTCCGCCGATTGAGCCAGCAAGGTGTCGATCTGGTCGACCGCCAGCACCAGCGGGCCGGCGAGGGCGACGATGCGGGCGATGTCGCGGACCGTTTCCTGCGGGGTGGCCGTCGGGACGGACAACCCCCACGACGACCGGCCCGACGGCTCGTCA
>JBEVFK010000110.1:0-32194 GCA_040512325.1 Mycobacterium sp.
GCCACCCGTGGGGTGTATCAAACCTCGGTGACCGGGGCGGGTCGGTTGGCGTGGAGCGACGGCACCCGCCCACCCGAGATCAACCACGTCCACCACGCGGAAGAACTCCTCGCCGAAACCCACCTCGCAGACAGCCGCCCCACCGCGAACAACCCCGCCGACGACCACACACCCGGCCCCGCCGAGAACTACCCCACCGACACCGACGACCCCTGACACCAACACCCCACCGGGCCACCCCGCCGACGCCACCACACGCCGGCGGCATCCCGCTGTCCGAACCTGCGTGGGTGGCCCGTAGCGGCGGATCGTGGAGGCTCGCTCGCGTCATCCCCTGACTACGCTTTGGCATTGCCGAGCCGCGGCCAGTTATTTGAATCAGGAGTGATCCGTGTTCACCTTGCTCGTCACCGTCGATGTCCGCGCCGACCGAATCGAGGACTTCCTCGAAGCGGCCACGGCCAATGCCATCGCGTCGCTGCGCGATGAACCGGGCTGTCTTGCCTTTGATGTCCACCGCGACAACGAGACCCCCACGCGGTTCTACTTTTACGAGGTCTACACCGACGAGGATGCGGTCATGAGCGGCCATCGCACGTCGCCGCACTACCTGCAGTGGCAGGAGGCTGCCGAGGACGTCCTCGTCGAGGATGGCCGCCAGGTCACTTTTGCCCAGCCCGTCCATCTCGGCTTCACGCCGAGCTGACGCTTGGAGGGCGCATTGACCGTCGATATCTGTTGTGGCGGCGGCGATCTCCGTCTGCGCCGGTGATATCGTCGATACGCCCGCCATCCTGGGCGTCCCCGCCCGCCGCCAGGCCACACTGCCCGCGTTCTCTGGGGCCGTGTCGTTGTCGTCCCCCAACCCACCTCCGGTGCAAACCCGTCCCGCTCGACGAACTCACAGGTGGGCTGCGTCGATGGGCCGGTGGCGAACTCGAATTCACCGGCGCCTGAGGTCAGTTCAGGTGCCGCGGGTGGTGAGGAACGGTCATCTCCGGTGCCGCCGGCTTGCCCGTCGCCGGCTCTCCAAGTAGGTCTCGCTGCACCGGCATCGCTGCCTGCCGGAACAACCGGCATCCGATCAATCGGATTTGCAAAGAGTGTGACGGCCGACACACTATCAGAATAATGGAATGTTCGGTCAAGAACTATGGCTGTGCGTGTCGGCGGTGTTCGCACCGCAGCCATTCGACGAATTCCACAGCAACTCTGAGAAGAACGGGGCACCTACATGTCAGCACAGCCGGTCGTGTTCATTCACGGCCTCTGGATCCACTCATCAGCCTGGGAGCCCTGGGCGGCGCTATACCGCAGGGAAGGATACGAGCCCATTGTGGCCGGCTGGCCGGGAGACGGCCCGACCGTAGAGGTCACCCGCCGCAACAGCCGAGGCGTCGGGGGATATGGAGTGGCGGATGTAGTGGCGCACTACGCCGAATTGATCAGCGGCTTACCGGCTCGCCCCGTGGTCATCGGGCACTCTTTCGGTGGGCTCATCGCCCAGCGACTGCTCGATGATGGTGTGGCCGCGTCGGCGGTCGCCATCGACCCCGCTCCCATCAAGGGCGTGACCAAGCTGCCGCTCTCGCAGATACGGTCAACGATTCCGGTGTTGCGCAGTACGAAGAACCGAGACGGTGCGGTCACCCTGACAGAGCGGCAGTTCCGCTACGCCGTTGCCAACGCGATTCCCCGCGACGAGGCCCGTGAGCTATACGAACGCTTCTCCATTCCTGCTCCGGGTAGGCCGCTGTTCGAGGTGGTGGGCGCCAAGAAGGATCCCAACTCGCCCACGACGGTCGACGTGACGAACGGCGAACGCGGTCCGCTGCTCATCGTCGGAGGAGGCCGAGACCATATCGTCGCTGAATCGGTCAGTCGTCAGGCTGCCGAACTCTATGCCGGTTCTCGCGCCGTCACCGACTACCACGTATTCGGCGATCGTGGGCATTCCCTCGTCATCGACTCGCGCTGGCGTCAAGTCGGCGACTTCACCATCAGGTGGGTCAATGCCCACCGGACACCCGACCTCAGCCACCTTCCAGGAGCGCAGCAATGAGAGCAATCGACCGTGACGAGCTGTACCTCATCACCGGCGCTACCGGGAAGACCGGCGCCGCCACCGTAGAGCTGCTGCGCCAACGGGGGGCCCAAGTGCGGGCGCTTGTGCATTCCCGCGATGAGCGTTCAGCCCGGTTGGCCGATCTGGGCGCAGAGATCGTCGCAGGAGACCTGCTCGACTTCGCTGCGGTTAGTTCAGCGATGGCCGGAGTCACCGCCGCCTACTTCTGCTACCCCATCGATCCCGGTGGGCTGCTGGACGCCACCACGGTTTTTGCTCAGGCAGCCACTGAGGCCGGCGTGGGTGCGGTGGTCAACATGTCGCAGATTTCCGCTCGGCGCGATGCGAAAAGCCATGCTGCTCAGAACCACTGGCTCGCGGAACGGCTCTTGGACCGTTCTGCGTTCATGACCACCCACCTGCGGCCGACGTTCTTCGCCGAATGGTTGATCTGGCAATGGTCCCGCAGTGGGGACGCGGGATATCTGCGCTTGCCATTCGCCGAGGGCCGCCACGCCCCGATCGCCGGAGCCGACCAGGCCCGGGTGATCGCTGAAATCCTCACCAACCCATCACCGCATGACCGACAGATCTATCCGCTGTCCGGACCGATAGAACTAAATCACCATCAGATCGCCGAGAAGATGGGTGCTGCACTGGGCCTTCCGGTCCGCTATGAACCGGTGGAGATCGCCACATTCGCCGAGGCGCTCGCGATTCAGGGCCACACGTCGTTCCTCATTCAGCACCTGAGCAATGTGGCGCAGGACTACCGAGACGGTATATTCTCCGGCGCCGACAATCTCGTCGAGGTCATCACTGGTACACCGGCGATGACGGTGGAGCAGTTTGCTGCGGCCAACCGCATCGCTTTTGCCGGTGCCGGCCAGGATGCGTCTTGGAAGCGACTGCGCGACAGACAAAGCCGCTAGTTCGACGATGCGCCGGCCCGCCACCGCGGGCCGGCGCGCATCGTGACGCGTGGTGAATGATCGAAAGCGAGCGGGCACCGGCCCCCGGGTTGTGCACAGTCCATGACGTCCTGGGATCCAACCGGTGGGTGCTCCGCGGCGGAGGCTATCGGGGAGGTGAAATCATTCGGAGGAACGCTTCCGCGGAGGCTTTGATCTGCGCGGGTTTGATCCCGCCCTTGTCCAGGGCCTCGAGCCCGCGCAGGAACGCCAGCACCGTCGTAGCCAGCGCCTGTGCATTGAGGTTCGGATCGATTGCACCGTCTCGTTGCGCCCCGCGTATGCAGTCGACGAGCGCGTTACGCCAGTCAGTCAGGGACCGCTCGACAATTTCGGCCACCGCTGCGTCGACAGCAGCCAGCTCCGCCGCTGCACTGGCCATCATGCAACCCTTGCGCAGACTATCACTTGCGAAAAGTCTGGCCTGCGAACGTATGTGGTGAACCAATCGATCCACGGGGGTGGAGTTGGGCTTGGTCAGCTCTGTCCGGAATATCGCGATCATGTCGATGCAGTAACTGTCCAATGCCTTCAGATAGAGCCCGTGCTTGTCACCGAAAGCACCGTAAAGAGAACCCTTTCCGAGTCCGGTCGCGGCGCTGAGATCGTCTACCGAGGTCGCGGCGTATCCGCAAGACCAGAACTTCTCACGGGCAGCGGAGATGACCGCAGATTCGTCGAATGCGCGTGGCCGAGCCATAGCGCCAGGATACCGCGAATATGGACCATACGGTCAAATACTTCAGATGTTCGGGCAAGGTCCGCATGGTGGAATCCCACTGTGCGCGGCGACATGCCATATGTGCTTCCCGTGGACCCATGACCCCGGCCGTGGTCGATATTCGCCGCCGCCGGCGGTAAGTCTCTTGATCGGCAGGGGTTGTCCTGCGGAGCAGTCTGTTTCGGGGCTGTGCAGAACTGGTCGAATTCGACACCGGTTCGTCTCAGACGTTCGGATCGAGGACGAGTACGCCGCTGACTTCGCGGCGCTCCAGCCTGCGGCCCCGCGAGCGCGGAGTTGGCCGAGTACGCCTCCAACGCATTTCTGGCGGTGAAGCTGTCCTACGCCAATTCACTGGCTCGGCTGTGTTCCCAGGTGGGCGCGAACATCGGTGACGTCGCCCGTGTCATGGGAGCTGACCGGCGCATCGGCGTCGAGTGCCTCAACCCCCGTCCGGGCTGGGGCGGATCATGTCTGCCCAAGGACACCGCTGCTCTGGTCCAGACCGCGCACTCACATGACCTCGTATTGCCAGAGGTGTCGGTCGCGCGCGCTACCAACGCCGGGCAGCCACGACGCATCGCGGCGGCGGTGGAGTCTCTCCTCGGACGCCCCCTCGATACGGTTCGCGTCGCCGCGCTGGGCTCGGAGTTCAAAGCGGGAGCCGCCGACACCCGTGACTCGCCGGCGCTGGCTACCTGCGCGCATCTGACCGCGGCAGGCGGTGGCCAGGGCCGTCTGCGGAGCCCTGGTGCCGGACACCCGCAACACGTTGCTACGAACCGTTGTCGAAAGCGCCGGGCTGCGTTACGTGGACCCCCGGGGGCTATTGACCGTCGGTGGTGCAACAGGGCCCTGGGTGGCCCATTGGGTGACACACGCTCCCACGCGAACGGATTCGGTGTTTGGCCGCACGCGAATCGGGCGACACTGACCCCATGGAACAGCAGAACACGCCGCCACCCACGCCTAAGGACGCCACCAAGGCGACCGCGGAGCAGCGCGAACTGCAAGAGCAGTTAGAGCATCAGGACGACGATCCGACGGATGCTCCTGGTGGACACAACGACCGGCATCAGATCGCCGACGAAACGTAGGTCACCGCGAGATCTGCTGCGCCCGCTGCCAGGCGCGATCGGTGAGTAGTCGCAACCCGTTGAGCGACACCAGAAGAGTTGACCCTTCGTGACACGCGACGCCGATGGGAAGTGGCAGGTGTCCGAACAGGTCCCAGATCACCAGCACGGCGATGAAGCTGGTGGCGATCATCAGATTGGCGATCACTACCTTTCGCGCACGTCGGGCCAGCGCGATCACGGTGGGGATCACCGTCAGTTCGTCACGTACGGTGATCACGTCCGCGGTCTCCAGTGCGAGGTCGGATCCGGATCGGCCCATTGCCAGCGCGGCATGGGCAGTGGCCATCGCCGGCGCGTCATTGACACCGTCGCCGATCATCAGAACTCGTTCGCCGCGTCCTTCCAGGGCGTGAACAGCATCGGCCTTCTGGTGCGGAAGTAGATCGGCGCGGACATCGCTGATCCCAACACTTTCCGCCAAAGCCGTTGCAGCGCAAAGATTATCACCGGTCAAGAGAAGCGGCGGTCGCGACGTGCTGTTTGTGAGTGAACGAATCGCGCCGGCTGCATCCGGACGCACCTCGTCATGCAGGCCGAGCACCGCCACGGGGGCGTCATTTCGGGTGACGATCACCGCGGTGGCCCCCATCTCCTGCAGCTCGGCTACCGAAAGCAGCGTGCCGCCGGTGTAGGCCGCCGGGCTCATCACTGCGATGTCGTCCGTGCCGAGACGTGCTCGGACACCACGACCGGTGAGGGCGCGGAAGTCCTCGACGACGGGTAGTTCCAACCCGCGGTTTCGCGCGCTGACGGTGATGGCCTTGCCGAGCGGATGCTCGCTGAACTGCTCGACGGCTGCGGCGATCCGTAGCACGTCGGACTCCCCATATGAGGCATCGATGATGCGGATCTGCGTGAGCCGAGGTGTACCGCGGGTCAAAGTGCCGGTCTTGTCGAGGGCGGCCACGGTGGTGTCCGCGAGCCTTTCCATGGCGACAGCGGATTTGACCAGCACTCCGTGCCGGCCGGCATTGGCGACCGCGGATAGCAGAGGTGGCATCGTGGCCAGTACGAGCGCACAGGGGGATGCGACGATCATGAAGGTCATCGCGCGCAGCAGCGCTGCCTGCAGATCGACACCGAATGTCAGGGGGACGGCGAACAACGCCACAGTGGCAACCACCACGCCTATCGAGTACCGCTGTTCGATCTTCTCGACGAAGAGCTGAGTCTGGGCCTTGGTTGCAGTCGCCGCGCTGACGAGCTCGACGATCTTGGCGACCACCGTGCTGGACGGATCTTGGGTCACGACGATGGTGAGCGTGCCTGAACCGTTGAGAGATCCCGCAAAAACGGTGTCGTTCAAACTCTTTGGTGCCGGCAACGGCTCACCGGTGATCGAGGCCTGGTCGACCTGTGAGAAACCGGACGTCACCGTACCGTCGGCAGAGATCAGCTCGCCGGGTCGGATTATGACCACGTCCCCGACCCTCAAGTCGCTGGCGGCGATTTGGTGTTCTTCACCGTCGGGGTCGATCAGCATCGCGGTCTCGGGTGCGAGGTCGAGCAGGCCACGCACAGAGTCCTCGGTACGTTTGGTGGCCAGACCTTCCAGGGCGCTCGAGGTCGCGAAGATGACGATCAGCAGGGCGCCGTCGGTGACCTGCCCGATGGACGCGGCCGCGATGGCGGCGATGATCATCAGCATGTCGACGTCGAGGGTGCGCTGGCGAAGGGCTTGGATCCCGGCTCGGGCAGGTTCCCAGCCGCCGGCCGCGTAGCAAGCCAGGTAGATGCTCCACCACAGCGCGTCGGGTCCGCCGGCCAGCTGCACGGAAAGTCCGATGCAGAACAGGGTGAGGGCGGTGGTGGCCCACCGCACTGCTGGCACCGACCACCCATGCCACCGGGGCATACGTGAAACCCGTTGAGCACAAGCGACTTCCGCGAGAGTCGAGCTCATTCCAGCGATGCCTTCCCATGCCGAGAGGTCAGATAGATATACCTCGATACGTATACAGTTATATATGTATAGGAGTCTGTCAAATATGCGTGCTTGAATGGACCAATGGGGCACGGCATCGAAGGCAAGGCGACGCCCACGGCGTCCCTCGACGCTGCCTCGGCGGCCAAGGTCGCCGAAACCTTGCAAGCCCTCGCGTCACCGAACCGTCTGCTGATCTTGACGCGACTGCGGCAGTCGCCCTGCTCGGTCACCGAGTTGTCTGAAGCGGTCGGCATGGAGCAGCCGCAGGTATCGCATCAATTGCGACTGCTGCGCGCGCTCGGCCTTGTCAGTGGGGAACGCAACGGGCGCAATATCGTCTACCGCCTCTATGACAATCACGTCGCGCTGCTGCTTGACGAGGCGGTTTACCACATCGAGCACCTGCGGCTCGGCGCTCGCGACGTCACCGCCTAGCTCCATCACCGCCTGGTCCGGCTGGGCGGCGCAACCCATTTTCGGGGTCTCCGCCCGCATGGAATGTCGCCGTCGACTTGTCTGCATCTCTGATTGACTTACTATCTACGTATGAATGCAGATAATGACTTCGATCCAGCGCGTCTAGGGGAGGAGCAGGCCGCGCTCATCGTCGAGGTCTTCCGCATGCTGGCCGACGTGACCCGCATCCAAGTGCTCTGGGCGCTCGTCGACGGTGAACTGTCGGTCAACGAGCTCGCCGAGCATGTCGGCAAGCCCGCACCCTCGGTATCGCAGCATCTGGCGAAACTCCGGATGGCGCGCCTGGTGCGCACCCGGCGATCGGGAACCACGATCTTCTACAGCCTGGAAAACGAACACGTCCGGCAGTTGGTGCGCGACGCGGTCTTCAATGCCGAACATTCCGGCCCGGGAGTGCCCGCGCACCACCAGGGTGAGCGGTCGCTTCGCTCAGCCGACCATGATCACGGATCTGCCGGCGGAGCATAGGAATTCGTCATGATCGACGTCCTGGCCAACGCAAGATTCCGGCGTCTGTTGGCCGCACAGGTGGTCGCCCTCATCGGTACCGGACTGCTGACGGTGGCGCTGGGGCTGCTGGCCTACGATCTGGCGGGAAACGCGGCCGGAGCGGTCCTCGGGACGGCTCTCGCCATCAAGATGCTTGCGTATGTCGTGGTGGCTCCGCTGATCTCAGCGGCCACCTATCGAATGCCCCGCCGTGTTCTGCTGGTGGGGTCCGACGCGGTACGCGCGACCATCGCGGTGCTGCTGCCGTTCGTGGATCAACAGTGGCAGATCTATGCGCTCGTCTTCGTATTGCAGGCGGCATCTGCGACGTTCACACCCACCTTTCAGTCGGTGATCCCGGATGTGCTCGTCGCCGAACGGGACTACACCCGTGGGCTGGCGCTGTCTCGGCTGGCGTATGACCTCGAGACGCTGTTGAGTCCCGTGCTCGCGGCCGCGCTGCTGACGGTCCTGGCCTACAACTATCTTTTCCTCGGCACGGTGTTGGGGTTCATCGCGTCTGCGGCGCTGGTGATGCGGACTGCGTTGCCGCGCAGTGCATCATCGCGGTCACCGGATTCGTTCTGGCAGAGAACTACGGCCGGGGCACGAATCATGTTGCGGCGCCCCGTTCTCAGGGCCCTGTTGGTGCTCAACCTGGTCGTGGCATCGGCGACCGGACTGGTAGTGGTGAACACCGTCGTCTACGCGCAGGACGTCCTATCGGGCTCGAACACTGTGGTCGCCCTGTTGCTGGCTTTCTACGGCGCTGGATCCATGAGCGTGGCACTGAGACTGCACCGTCTGCTGAACCGTAGCTCCGATCGCCGGCTCATGTTGGCCGGCGCGGTACTGACCTCGCTGACATTGATGGCGACGGCGACGCTGCTGCTCGCCGGCCCTGGCCCCGTCGTGGGGTGGGTGGGATTCTCACTGGCCTGGCTGGCACTTGGCGCCGGGACGGCGTTGATCAACACCCCGGCAGCGCGACTGCTGCGCTACCAGTCCGAACCCGCAGGCCGCTCGGCGGTTTTCGCGGCGCAGTTCTCGCTGTCGCACGCCTGCTTCTTCCTCACCTATCCGTTGGCGGGCTGGCTGGGGGTGCTGGCGGGCCAGCCGGGTGCGGCGGCGGTATTGGCCGGACTGGCGATGGCAGCCACCGTCGTGGCCGCGCGGATCTGGCCGGTGACGAGCGCGTCCGACGCGACCGTTGAACGTCCGCCTCGGAGGCCGGCCGGACTACCGCGCTGAGCGCGGTTTCACCCCAGCAGCGAGCCGGCGCTCTCGTTGTTCTTCTTGGCGACGGCCAGGCGTTCCCACAAGTCGGATAGATCGACGTCATTCGCGTGTGCGGGCCGGCGGTGGGCGTGCCGTTTGTCGTGGTAGCTCTCGGGACAGTGGAAGCGGTGCAGCGACAGACACCGGGCCGGCCAGTGCGACTCGCGGATGCAATTGAGGTCGACCACCAGTGACGTGCGCCGGTCCACCGCGAAGCGATTGCCCTCGATGCTGTCCTGTGACAGCTGCATCTCAGTCTCGAACAGCAGCCAGCCGCCGTTGACGGTGCGTAACCACACCGTCTTCACTTCGCAGTGGCGACACGGTGCGACAACAGAGTGCGCGTTGTCGTCGGCGAGCATGGGTTCAGGCTAGGGAGGGGGACTGACAACTTCGGTCAACACGCCGACGCCGGGTGGCAGGAACCGGCCGCGACGCCAGAGCGGCGGCGAAACCCGCCGCGCTGATACCCTCATTTGCGCAGCATTCGCCTCCGTAGCTCAGTGGTAGAGCACCGCTCTTGTAAAGCGAAGGTCGTCGGTTCAATCCCGACCGGGGGCTCCAGTTCGGATGCCGGGCACTCGCGACTACTCGTCGTGCTCGATGATCCGCTGTGACGGGACCGTCCGCGGTGGTGAGGACGGGCGGCGGTCGAACCGGCGCGGCAGCGGAATGCGATCGGCGATGTTCGACAGCGGGTTCACCACCGAACTCAGCGTCATCACGGCCTCTCGCAACATCTCGATGGTGGGGGCCAGCGCCTCGAGTCCCGGTGCCAACCGGTTCAGTGTGTCCGCGACATCCGCGAGCTGCTCCAACGGTCCGTTGCGGGCAGTCAGCTTCTCGACCAGACCGCCCTCGGCCAGCAGCCGGTCGGCCAGTCCGTCCTCGGCGAGCAGGCGCTCGATCAGGCCGTCCTCGTCGAGCAGTTGATCCACCAGGCCACCGGGGGCCAGCGCCCGTTCCAGCCCGCCCCCTTCGGCGGTCAGCTTGTCGAGCAGGCCGTCCTCGGCGGTCACCCGGTCCAGCACACCGCCGTCCGCGGTCAACCGGTCCACCAGCCCGCCGGGGCGCAACAGTCGATCGATCGCGCCGTCCGGCGCCAAGGCCCGACCGAGCGGAGCGTCGTCGTCCATCAACGCGGCGATCCGATTGGCCCGGGCCATGGTGTCGTTGATGCCGAAGATGTTGGTCACCGACCCAGATCCAGTGCCCTCGGCACCGTCCTCGCCGAGTGACCGCTTCGCCAGGCCGAGCGCTCCGTTGGCCACTCCGAGACCGGCCTCGGTGGCGGCGAGACCGACCCGGACCGGGACGGTCGCCAGCGCGACGAGGTTCTTGCCGAGGTTCATGCGCGCCAGTCTAGGTCGGTGAAGTAGGCGTTACCGGCGACATCGTCGAGCCCGTGCAGAACAAACTCACAGCAAGTGCACAGCAACCTGACGGGTTCCCTACAAGCAATTGGTAGGAGATTGGATGCTTATGGGAGCGCCAGCGGTACCAGCGACAACTCAGGCCACCAAGCCTGAAGCCAGGGTGTTGGTCGTCGACGACGAACAGAACATCGTCGAACTGCTCTCCGTCAGCCTGAAGTTCCAGGGTTTCGAGGTATATACCGCGGTCAACGGCCCGGCCGCGTTGGACCGGGCGCGCGAAGTCAAGCCCGACGCGGTGATTCTCGACGTGATGATGCCCGGGATGGACGGGTTCGGGGTGCTGCGCCGGCTGCGCGCCGACGGCATCGATGCGCCCGCGCTGTTCCTCACCGCTCGCGACACGTTGCAGGACAAGATCGCGGGTCTGACGCTGGGCGCCGACGATTACGTGACCAAACCCTTCAGTCTCGAAGAGGTGGTGGCGCGGCTGCGGGTGATCCTGCGACGCACCGGCAAGACCAACGAGGAACCCCGCAATGCCCGGCTGGTGTTCGCCGACATCGAACTCGACGAGGACACCCACGAGGTGTGGAAAGCCGGCGAACCCGTGTCGCTGTCACCCACCGAGTTCACGCTGCTGCGCTATTTCGTGATCAACGCGGGCACGGTGTTGTCCAAGCCGAAGATTCTCGACCACGTCTGGCGCTACGACTTCGGCGGCGACGTCAACGTCGTCGAGTCCTACGTCTCGTACCTGCGGCGCAAGATCGACACCGGCGACAAACGCCTGCTGCACACCCTGCGCGGCGTCGGCTACGTCCTGAGGGAACCGCGCTAGCGGCGGACAATGGGTTCCGTGTCCGACTATCTGCGGCGAGGAATGCCGCTGCGCGTCGCCCTGGTCGCGGCGACGCTGGTGCTGGTGGCCTTCGGTCTGCTTGCCTCCGGCATCGCGGTGACGACGATCCTGCAACACAGCCTGATGAACCGCGTGGACCAGACACTGATCGACGCATCCCAGAGCTGGGCCCAGGAGCCGCGCCCGATGACGGCGTCGGACGAGGGTCCGAACCCGGGCCGGCCCCCGTCGAGCTTCTATGTGCGCGGGGTCAGCGCCGATGGCCGGGTCTGGATGGCCATCAACGATCGCGAAGCCGAGCCGGACCTGCCCAATCACAACGACGTCGGACCGGTCCCCACCACGGTCGGCTCGATCGACAATTCCCACGTCCAGTGGCGTGCGGTGTCGGTGCGCGGTTCACACGGCGAGCTCACGACGGTCGCGATCGATCTGTCCGAGGTCCAATCGACGGTGCGGTCGCTGATCTACACCCAGTTGGGAATCGGGGTGGCGGTGCTGTCCGTGCTCGGCGTCGCCGGTTTCGCGGTGGTGCGCCGCAGCTTACGTCCGCTGGTGGAGGTGGAGCAGACCGCGGCCGCGATCGCCGCCGGAGAGCTCGATCGCCGTGTCCCGCAACGTGATCCACGCACCGAAGTGGGCCGACTGTCGCTGGCTCTGAACGGGATGCTGGCCCAGATCCAGCGTGCAGTGGCCGCCTCGGAAGACTCCGCGGAACAGGCTCGGCAATCCGAGGAACGGATGCGCCGCTTCATCACCGATGCCAGCCACGAACTTCGCACCCCGTTGACCACCATCCGCGGTTTTGCCGAGCTGTACCGCCAAGGGGCGGCGCGCGACATGGAGATGGTGATGTCGCGGATCGAGAGCGAGGCCAGCCGCATGGGGTTGTTGGTCGAGGATCTGCTTCTGCTGGCCCGTCTGGACGCGCAACGCCCGCTCGATCAGCACCGCGTCGATCTGCTGGCGCTGGCCACCGACGCGGTGCACGACGCCCAATCGGTCGCTCCCCGGCGGCGGATCTCCATCGAGGTGTTCGACGGGCCAGGCACGCCGGAGGTCATCGGCGACGAACCCCGGCTGCGCCAGGTGCTCGGCAACCTGGTGGCCAATGCCATCCAGCACACCCCTGACCTCGCCGGCATCACCATTCGGGTCGGAACCGACGGTGACAGCGCGATTCTCGAGGTGGTCGACGAAGGCCCTGGCATCCCGCAGGAGGACGCCCAGCGCGTGTTCGAGAGGTTCTACCGCACCGACTCGTCGCGCGACCGTGCCAGTGGCGGCACCGGACTGGGCCTGTCCATCGTCGACTCGCTGGTGTACGCCCACAAGGGCACCGTGCGGGTGACGACGGCGCCAGGTGAGGGCTGCCGGTTCGAAGTGCGGTTGCCGCGGATCTCCGATGTGCCTGCGGAACTGCCGACGCCGGTCAGTTAGGCCAGGGCCGCGATGATCTTGGCCTGAGCTTCGTCGAGAGATTCCGCCGACGGGCTGGTGTCGGCACCGCTGATGTCGAAATCGCCGAGGGTGTAGGCCGGGAAGACGTGCACGTGTAGGTGCGGGACCTCCAGGCCGGCGATCAACACCCCGGCCCGCGGTGCGTCGAACGCCGTCACCACGGCCTGCCCGATGCGCTGAGACAGCGCCATGATGCGTCCCCACACCGCCGGGTCGACGTCCTGCCACTGGTCGATCTCGGCGCGCGGCACGATCAGGGTGTGGCCCTGGGTGACCGGGGCGATGGTCAGGAAGGCGACGAACTCGTCGTCCTCGTAGACGAACCGCCCCGGTATCTCCCGGTTGATGATCTTGGTGAAGACAGATGCCATGGGGTCAGCTTATGGGGCGCGCCTACCGGTCCGCGTCGGTGTAGCGGATGATGCCGCGAATGTTGCGGCCCTCCAGCATGTCCCGGTAGCCGTCGTTGATCTGCTCCAGCTGGTACTGCCGGGTGACCATATCGTCGAGGTTCAGCCGGCCCGCCTTGTACATCGCGAGCAGCTGCGGAATGTCGTGGTGCGGGTTGCCACCGCCGAAGATGGTGCCCTGCAGGTTCTTCTGCAACAGGGTCAGCATCGCCAGGTTGAGGGTGACCTGCGTGTCCATCAGACTGCCGATCGCGGTCATGACGCAGGTGCCGCCCTTGGACGTCAGGTTCAGGTAGCTGTCGACGTCCTTGCCTTCGAGCTCGCCGACGGTGACGATCACCTTCTTGGCCATCAGGCCCCAGGTCACCTCGGCGATACCGGCCATCGCGGAGTCGATATCCGGGTAGACGTGCGTCGCACCGAATTTCAGCGCCTGATCACGCTTCCACTCCACCGGGTCGATGGCGAAGACGTACCGGGCGCCTGCATTGAGCGCACCCTGCAGGGCGCCCATCCCGACGCCGCCGACCCCGACGATCGCCACGTCATCACCCGGGGCGACGTCAGCGCTGCGGGTGGCCGAGCCGTAGCCGGTGGTCACACCACAACCGACGAGGCAGGCCACCTCGAACGGGATGGACTTGTCGATCTTCACCACCGAGCTCTTGTGCACCACCATGTAGGGGCTGAAGGTGCCCAGCAGTGTCATCGGGAAGACGTTCTCGCCCCGGGCTGTCACGCGGTGCGTGCCATCGGAGACGGCGACGCCTCCGAGCAGTCCGGCGCCGAGGTCGCACAGGTTGCGCAGGCCGGCCTGACAGGACGGACAGACACCGCACGACGGGATGAACGACAGCACCACGTGGTCGCCGGGTTCGATGCCTTCGACACCCGGTCCCACCTCGGTGACGATGCCGGCGCCCTCGTGGCCGCCCAGGACCGGGAAACCGCCCATGGGGATGCCGCCGGTCACCAGGTGGTGGTCGGAGTGGCACATGCCCGACGCTTCCATCTGGATCTTGACCTCGTCTTTGACGGGATCACCGATCTCGATCTCCTCGATCGACCACGGCTGGTTGAACTCCCAGATGAGCGCGCCTTTTGTCTTCACGGTGAACCTGTTCTCTTTCGACCTTGAATGATCAGAACTGCCTGACCCGATGATGCCCGACAGATGCGGTGATGAGTGACGCGGGCCACTCCCGTTGCGTCAGCATAGCGAGAATCACCCGCCTTACCAACAGGTTGGTCGGTAACTGGGAAACGCTCACCAGATGGGGACGGGCGAGGTGCCCAGCGGGTAGTAGCCGGGGAGCTTCTCCCCGGCAATACTGCGCTCGATGCGCTTCTGCATGGTGGGGGTGAGGTCGCCGGATTCGATCAGCTTGATGAAGGCCTTCTGGACATGGCCGAAGTCGAAGAAGTCGCGTTGCCATTCGATGAGCAGATCGTCGTTGAGCCGGAACCAGCTGCCGCCGATGCCGTAGATCTCGTCTTTGGAGCCGTCGCTCTTGTTGGCGATCTGCTTCCAGAAGCCGACGATCTCGCCCAGCTTCTCGTCGATGATGACCTTCTGGTACTCGTAGACCCAGTTCTCCAGGCCTTCCATCTCCAAACCCAATGCCACGTCGCGGATCTCATCACGATTGACGCACATCACGTCTTCCTTGGGCCCGATGTTCCAGCCGTAGGTGGCGTCCTCGGTGTAGAAGTCGGCCAGCGGTTTCCAGTCGCCGGCTTTCTCGCCGTCCTGGTTGGCCTTCAGCCAGCGATCCACCCATGCTTCGTAGTCTGCGCGTGACGGCATTGTCAGTCCTCTTTCTCGGTGATGAACAGTGCTTGGGTAGGGCACATCTCGATGGCGCGCTCGACATCCTCGCGCATCTCGTCGGGCGGCTCGGTGTCAGTGATCTCGACGATGCCGCGCCTGGGCACGCTGAAGACGTCCGGGGCTTCCATCTCGCACATGGCGTGGCCCTGGCACAGATCGGCGTCGACCCCCACTCGGTAGCTACCCATGGGCGATCAGGCCTTGACGCGCTTGCGGTATTTGACCTTCGCAGGCTGGGCCAGCTGCACGACCATCTTGGAATGATCGTTCTGGTAGCTGTCCGCCGGCTGTGCCATCTCGAACTCATACTCGCGCAACAAGACCGAGAAGATCGCCTTGATCTGCATCTGCGCGAAGGCGGCACCGACGCAGCGATGCTTACCGGCGCCGAACGGGATCCACGTCCAGCGGTTGACCAGGTCCTCCTGCCGCGGCTTCTCGTAGCGATCTGGGTTGAAGCCATCCGGGTCGGGAAAGTCCTCGGCGATCCGGTTGGAGATCGCCGGAGAGGCGGCCACCATCTGGCCCTTGTGGATCGGGAAGCCGGCCACTTCGAACTCGTCCTGGGCCACCCGCATCAGGATGATCAACGGTGGATGCAGGCGCAGCGTCTCTTTGAGCGAGTTGTCCAGCTTCGGAATCTGGCGCAGGGCGTGGAAGCTCACCTCCTGGCCGTCGGCGTACAGGTCGTCGAGCTCTTGCTGGACCTGGACGTAGATGTCGGGATGGCGCAGCAGTTCGATCAAGGTCCAACTCGACGTACCCGAGCTGGTGTGGTGACCCGCGAACATCAACGAGATGAACATGCCGGTGACCTCGTTGGCGGTGAAGCGCGGATTGCCTTCCTCGTCCTTGATCGAGACCAGCACGTCGAGTAGGTCGCGATCCTCCTTGCCCTTGGGGGGGTTGGCGATGCGGCCGTTCATGATCTCCTGAACCAGCGCAACAAGTTTGACGCGCGATTCGTCGCGGATGCGGAAACTCTCGATGTCCAGGTACGGGTCGACGTAGCACAGCGGGTCGGTGCCGCGTTCGAGCTGGTGGTAGTACTGGGCGAAGCGACTGTCGAGTTGCTCGCGGAATTTCAGCCCGATGAGGCAGGCCGTCGAGGTGTAGATGGTCAGCTCCGAGAAGAAGTCCAGGAGCTCGATCTCACCTTCGTCTCCCCAGTCGGCGATGATCTTCTTGACTTCGTTCTCGATGGTGGCCGCGTGGCCCTTCATCTGCTCACCGCGCAACGCCGTGTTGTGCAGCATCTCCGCTCGGCGTTCGGGATCGGCGTCGAACACCACACCCTCGCCGAAGATCGGCGTCATGAACGGATATGCCTCGGCCTGATTGAGATCGCTGTCGCTGGAGCGGAAGAAGAACTCGTTGGCCTCGGCGCCCGAGAGCATCACCACCTGCTTGTCGGCCAGCTGGAACCAGCCCGCGTCACCGCATTCCTCACGGATCCGCTTCATCAAAGCGATGGGATCCGTGCGGAACTCCTCGAGATGTCCGTGCTCTTCTCCCTCGCCACCGGAAACCCGTTGTACCTCTTTGGTTGTGCTCATGCTCGGTCCTTCCCCATGTCGCTTCGCTCCTGCCCGCCGTCCAGGTTCGCTTCATTCAGGATGAGCTTTTGACGCTCGGCAGGATCGCTGGCCAGGGGGGCTTCGGGCTGAAGCTCCATGTTCGCGATGAAGCCACCGCGCGGTGTCTCCGCCACAAAGGTGATGGCGCGCGCGAGATCAGACGCGCGCAGGAAGTAGTCATGCCGGGCCTGGCCCCACTTGGCCCAGTCCTCCAGGGCTGGGCCGATGGACTCGGCGGGCAGGCTCCAACCCATCGACGTCTTCGTCGGTCCCGGATGCACGATCGACGCGCGCACGCCGGTGCCTTCGAGTTCCATCTGGTAGTTGGTCACCATGGCGACCAGCGCGGCCTTGGCGGCGCCGTAGGCGCCCATGTGCGGACGCTGCCGCAACGCGACATCGGAGCCGACGAAGATCAGGTCACCGCGTTGGCGTTCGATCATGCCCGGCAGCACCGCGCCGGCCAGTCGGTTGGCGCCGACCAGGTGGATCTGCAGCTGAGAGTTGAAATCGTCGCTGCTGATATCGGCCAACTTGCCGAAGTAGGTATCGCCGGCGCCGGCCACCAGCACCTCGATGTCGCCCAGGGCGTCAACGGCGCTGGCGACAAAGGATTTCACCGAGTTGGGGTCGGTGACGTCGAGGTGAAATCCGACGGCCTCGCCGCCGTCGGCGCGGATCTTGCCGACCAGGTCGTCGAGTTTCTCCACCCGCCGGGCACCGAGAGCGACGGGGAAGCCACGGGCGGCGAGTTCGATCGCGGTGGCTTCACCGATACCGGCTGAGGCTCCGGCCACGATGGCGGGCCTGCGCTCGGGAAGTGGTGCGAAACGGGGCATGGGGCAATCTCCTCAAGAAATCTGGAGCGTCATGGGCAGGTTGGCGAAGCCGCGGACATTGCTGGAGTGCACGCGGACGGCGTTGTCCTCGTCCACCTCGAAGCCGCGGATACGAGCGAACAGTTCGGTCAGGGCCACCCGGGCCTCCATCCGGGCCAGGTGCGCGCCCAGGCAGAAATGGGCGCCGCTGCCGAAACTCATCAGCTTGGAACCGATGTCGCGGCCGATGACGAAATCATCCGGATTCTCGAACACCCGCTCGTCGCGGTGGGCGGAACCGGGGAGAAGCAGTACGACGTCGCCGTCGGGGATGGTGGTGTCGTACAACTCCAGATCGCCCGCCACGGTGCGGGCGAGGATCTGGCTGGAGGTGTCGTAGCGCAGCGTCTCCTCGACCCAGAGCGGGATCCGGGACGGATCGTCGTAGACCGGCTGCAACTGGTCGGGGTTGCGATGTCCCCAGAAGGCGGCATTGGCAAGCAGTTTCGTGGTGGTCTCGTTGCCGGCGATCACCATCAGGAACATGAAGCCGATGATCTCGTCGTCGGTGAGCCGGTCACCGTCGATCTCGGCTTCCAGCAGCGCTGAGGTGAGGTCGTCGGTCGGCTTCTTACGACGGTCGGCGACCATCTCCTGGTAGTAGACGATCAGGCTGAAGGAGGCCTCGATGGCCGCGGCGGGCACATCGGTGACGCCCTCGTCGCGGTGCATCACGCCGTCGGCCCAGGCCCGCACCTCGTCGCGATCCGGCTCCGGGACTCCCATCAACTCGGAGATGACGTCCATCGGTAGCTTTCCGGCGAATTCGTTGACGTAGTCGACGGTGTTACCCGGAGAAGAGCGGGCCTTCTCCAACATCACGTCGAGGTGCTGCAGTGCGATCTCGTTGACCCGCGGCTCGAGCTCGCGAATCCGCCGTGGCGTGAACCCTTTCGACACCAGCGTGCGAAGTCGCAGGTGCGAGGGGTCGTCCATGGCCAGAAACGACATGGTCTTGGCTGCGTGCGGCCCCCTGGAGGCCGGGTCCAGCGAGACGCCGAACTTGTTGGACAAGGTGGTGCTGTTCCGGAAACCCTGCAGCACATCGTGATGCCGCGACAGCGCCCAGAAACCGAGCTCGTGGTTGCGGTACAGCGGCGCCTCATCGCGCAGACGCTGGTAATAGGGATAGGGGTCTTCGTGGAAGTCGTAGTTGTACGGGTCCAGCGAGACTTCCCCAGCTGAAACGGTCATTTTTCTCCAAGAGAGGGGGGATCCCCTAAGACGAGGCCGACCATGTAGGTCAACCGGTTGGCGATCTGGTGGTAGGTGAAGGCGCCGCTGCCGGCCTGTACGAGGGCGCCGAAGAAGGCCATCTCCAGCGCTGACACGGCCCGGTGATCGGCCTCGGGACCGATGGCCGAAGTGACGCGCCGGTGGATCTCCCCGCCGATGCGGTCGCGGACCGCTCGGACTTCTCCGTCGTTGCTGGACAGCAGGGCGGTGGTGCACGCGGCTGCGACCTCGGGTTCGTCGGCGACCACCAGTGCGAGAGCGCGCAGCACGTTGTCCACCCGCGTGACCGTGCTGTCGTTGACATCGGTGAAGAACGGCACCTGCTTGATGAGGTCCAGATAGACCTCGGCGATCAGGTGGCTCTTCGACGAGAAGTAGGTGTATGCCGTGGCGGGAGCGACCTGGGCACGCTTGGCGACCGCACGCACGGTCAGGTCCGAATACGACGATTCGCGCAGCATCTCCACGCCGGCCGCCAGCACCTTGCGGAACGTCTCCTCCTGGCGGCGATTTCTCGGTACTGCGCCCGCCTCAGGAGTGACCGCTATGACGGCATCGCTGGACACATGTCCAACGTAGCCGAGGGGCGCCGAGTTAGGCAAGCTTTGACCCCGAAATGCCTGATGCAAGGCATTTCTACCTACGATGGCTGCGGTGCACGACGGCACCCTTGCCATTCCGGACGATGGGCGGCTATGTTCGGAGCGGCACTGATCAGACAGTTGTCCAGGTTGCCGGGACGCAAGCTCAAGGGGAGTACCGATGGGATTACTGGCTGGTGGTAGCAGCGAGCTGCTGATCGACGGCAAGCTTGTCGCAGGCAGCGCAGGGACGTTCCCGACCATCAACCCCGCCACCGAAGAGGTGCTCGGAGTTGCGGCGGATGCCGATACCGCAGATATGGGTCGCGCCATCGAAGCAGCGCGCCGCGCCTTCGACGACACCGACTGGTCCACCAACACCGCACTGCGGGTGCGCTGCGTGCGGCAGTTGCGGGAAGCGTTGCAGGAACACATCGAGGATCTGCGAGAACTGACGATTGCCGAGGTCGGGGCGCCGTTGATGCTGACCTCGGGCGCGCAGCTCGAGGGTCCCATCGATGATCTGTCCTTCTCGGCCGACACCGCCGAGACCTTTCAGTGGCGTCAGGATCTGGCTGACGCTGCGCCACAAGGTATTCCAACCCGGCGCACCGTGGCCAGGGAGGCGGTGGGGGTCGTCGGCGCCATCACGCCCTGGAACTTTCCGCACCAGATCAACTTCGCCAAGCTCGGTCCCGCGCTGGCGGCAGGCAACACCGTCGTGCTCAAGCCGGCCCCCGACACCCCGTGGTGCGCCGCGGCCGTCGGCCAGATCATCGCCGAGCACACCGACTTTCCGGCCGGGGTCATCAACATCGTCACTTCCAGCGACCATGGCGTGGGGGCGCTGCTGTCCAAAGACCCACGGGTGGACATGGTTTCGTTCACCGGTTCGACGGCTACCGGCCGCGCGGTGATGATCGACGGCGCGGCGACCATCAAGAAGGTGTTCCTCGAACTCGGTGGCAAGTCGGCGTTCGTGGTGCTCGATGATGCCGACCTCGGTATGGCCTGCTCCATCGCGGCCTTCACCACGTCCATGCACGCCGGGCAGGGCTGCGCGATCACCACCCGCCTGGTGGTCCCGCGCGCTCAGTATGATGAGGCCGTCGCTGCTGCCGCCGCGACCATGGGCGGAATCCGGGCCGGTGACCCCACCCACAAGCGGACCGTCTGCGGTCCGGTGATCTCGGCCCGCCAGCGTGATCGGATCCAGGGCTACCTCGATCTGGCGATCGAGGAGGGTGGTCACTTCGCGTGTGGCGGTGGCCGTCCCGCCGACCGGGACAAGGGTTTCTTCATCGAGCCGACCGTGATCGCCGGCCTCACCAACGAGGCGAGGGTGGCCCGCGAGGAGATCTTCGGGCCGGTGCTCGTCGTGATCGCGCACGACGGAGACGAAGACGCGCTGCGCATCGCCAACGACTCGCCGTACGGGCTGTCCGCGACGGTGTACAGCGGGGACGACGCACGCGCGCAGGCTTTCGCCGCTCGGCTGCGTACCGGCACCGTCAACGTCAACGGCGGTGTCTGGTACTCGGCGGACGCACCGTTCGGCGGCTACAAGCAGTCCGGCGTCGGCCGCGAGATGGGTGTGGCCGGCTTCGAGGAGTACCTCGAGACGAAACTCATTGCTACTGCGGTTAATTAGGGAGAATCATGGGTCTGTACGGCGATCAGTTCAAAGACAAGGTGGCCATCGTCACCGGCGCGGGTGGCGGCATCGGCCAGGCATATGCCGAGGCGCTGGCACGTGAAGGTGCCGCGGTGGTGGTCGCTGATATCAACACCGAAGGCGCGCAGAAGGTCGTGGACGGGATCAAGGGCGAGGGCGGCACTGCGCTCGCGCTGCGGGTTGATGTCTCCGATCCCGACTCCGCCAAGGAGATGGCCGCGACCACGCTGTCGGAGTTCGGCGGCATCAACTATCTGGTGAACAATGCGGCCATCTTCGGTGGGATGAAGCTGGACTTCCTGGTCACTGTCGACTGGGATTACTACAAGAAGTTCATGAGCGTGAACATGGACGGTGCACTGGTCTGCACGCGGGCGGTGTACCGCAAGATGGCCAAGGGTGGCGGCGGTGCGATCGTGAACCAGTCCTCGACTGCGGCATGGCTGTACTCGAACTTCTACGGTCTGGCCAAGGCCGGCATCAACAGCCTGACCCAGCAGCTGGCCACCGAACTCGGCGGCCAGAACATCCGGGTCAACGCCATCGCGCCGGGACCCATCGACACCGAGGCCAACCGCACCACCACGCCGCAGGAGATGGTCGCCGACATCGTCAAGGGCATCCCGCTGTCGCGGATGGGTGAGGTGGACGATCTGACCGGCATGTGCCTGTTCCTACTGTCGGATCAGGCCAAGTGGGTCACCGGCCAGATCTTCAATGTCGATGGCGGGCAGATCATCCGGTGAGCTGCGTCGCGACCGATGCAGAGCGAGGGACGAGCGATGAGGAGGAGCGGCGCCAATGACTGACGATCTCAAGCTGGGATACATCGGCCTGGGCAATCAGGGACTGCCGATGGCCAAGCGGCTCGTCGGCTGGCCCGGCGGCCTCGTGGTCTTCGACGTCCGCACCGAAGCGATGACCCCGCTGGCTGAGCTGGGAGCCACGCCGGCCGACAGCATCGCCGATGTCGCCACGGCCGACGTCATCAGCGTCACCGTGCTCACCGACGCCCAGGTGCGCGACGTGGTCGGCGAACTGGCCGCGCACGCCGCCCCCGGCACTGTCATCGCGATCCACTCGACGATCGAGCCCGGAACCGCAGGCGAGCTGGCTGAGCAGCTGCGGCCCAAGGGTATTCACATCGTCGACGCGCCGGTCAGCGGTGGCGCCGGAGCGGCCGACAAGGGTGAGCTGGCGGTCATGGTCGGCGCCGACGACGACGCCTACACCTTGGTCAAGCCGGTGTTCAAGCAGTGGGCCTCGATGGTGGTCCGTGCCGGCGAGCCGGGCGCGGGCACCCGGATGAAGCTGGCCCGCAACATGTTGACCTTCATCGGTTTCGCCGCCGCCTGTGAAGCCCAGAAGCTCGCCGAGGCAGCGGGCATCGACCTGCAGAAGCTGGGCCGCGTGGTGCGGCACAGTGATGCCCAAAGCGGCGGGCCCGGTGCGATCATGGCCCGCGAGGATACCCAGCCGCTGCAGCCCGACCACTTCCTCTACGACATGTTCGTCCACACCCGCGGTCTGGCCGAGAAGGATCTACGGTTGGCCCTCGGCCTCGGTGAGGCAACAGGTGTCGAGTTGCCACTGGCCGAGATAGCGTTGCGCGACCTGGCCGCCGGACTCGGTGTGCCACACACGTCTTCGACGGCGAAGGAGTAACCGATGGACGAGCAGCGCCGCAAGGGCCTCGAGAAGATGAACGAGGTCTATGCCTGGGAGATGCCGAATATCGAAGGTGACCCCTACTTCGACCTGACCGTCGATCACCTGTTCGGCAACATCTGGACCCGCCCCGGCCTGTCGATGCGCGACAAACGGATCATGACGCTGGCCGTCGTCACCGCGCTCGGTCAGCAGGATCTGTCCGAGATCCAGGTCAACGCCGCTCTGGAGAACGAAGAGTTGACCGAGGACGAGATCAAGGAGATGGCGGTCTTTCTCACCCACTACGTGGGCTTCCCGCTGGGCTCGGGACTCAACGGTGTCATCGGGCGCGTCGCCGGCAAGCGGAAGAAGGCGGCCGCCAAAGGCGCTGACAAGAAAGCGAACGTCAACGACGCGGTCCGGATGCACACCGGGAAGAACCTCAGCGAGGACTGACAGGGCCTCACCAGGAACTGACGTCGCTACTGTATAACTTACAGTAGAACGCGACGCAGAAGAGGTGACATGGTGGTGGCTCACGTACGGCCGCTCTGGTCGCGTGATCTGCTGATCGACACCGCCGTGGAACTCCTTCGAGACGGCGGCGCGGGCACCGTCACCGTCGACGCGGTCACCACCGCTGCGCAGGTATCGCGCGCCACGTTGTATCGGCAGTTCCCGAACTGCGGTGAATTGGTGGCGGCCGCCTTCCGCGAATTGGTCCCGCCGAATCCGGCGGCGCCGACCACGGGAGATTGGCGGGAACGGCTCAGCGCAGTCCTGTCCCAACAGGCTCAGCAGGTGTCGGACTCGCCGCACCTGGTGGCCGGCCTGTGCTGGCTGGCACTCGAGCGGGGCGCGTCCACCCGGCTCGATGAAGTACTCCTTCCCGACGAGGACGGGGCGGTCGAGCGGCGGGCGTTGAGCGACCGCATGCGCGAGTGGTGCCTCGCGCCGTTGTACGAGGTGCTCGACAGTCCCCAGGTGACGGCCGAGCTCGGCGAGATCGACCGGGAGCTGGTGTTCGCGCTGCTGATCGCGCCCACGCTGTGCGGCGCGTCAGGTCGCACACAGGTCTGGTCGCACGCGGTGGTCTCTGCGTTTGCGCAGGCGCATTCATGATCCGCACCGTCCAATGGGCCACCGGGACCGTCGGCCGCCACGCGGTGGTCGCCATGAAACGCCACCCCGACATCGACCTGGTGGGTGCCTACGTCTATGACCGGGCCAAGGTGGGCCGCGATCTCGGCGAGATCTGCGGGCTGGCGCCCATCGGGGTCACTGCGACCGGTGACCGCGACGAGATCGCGGCGCTCGACGCCGACTGTGTGCTCTACATGGCTCAGGGTGAGGCCGACCCGATGGCGGCCCTGAATGACATCTGCGTCCTGCTCGCTTCGGGGAAGAACGTCATCTCCACCGCCGTGACCGCCTTCATCTATCCGCAGAGCCTGGGGCCGGTGGTGGTCGAGAAGCTGGAATCGGCCTGCGCGCAGGGCGACTCGTCGTTTCACGCCACCGGTATCGAACCGGGCTGGGCGGCGGAGGTGCTGCCGCTCACGATGTCCGGGCTGTTCGCCCGCATCGACTCGCTGCTGGTGCAGGAGCTGCTCGACTACTCCACCTACGACAGTGCGCCCATGTTGTTCGACATCATGGGCTTCGGCAAGCACCCCGACGAACCCGTGCCGTTGGCCGATCCCGCCGCGATCGGCTCGACGTTCGGCGCCTCGCTGATGCTGCTGGCCGACGGGCTGGGCGCCACCATCGACCGCGTGGAAACCCATCGTGATGTCGCGGTCGCGTCGGAGTCCTTCGAGATTGCCGCGGGCCCGGTGGCGGCGGGCACCGTCGGCGCGCAGCGGTTCGGCTGCACCGCGATCGTGGACGGGCGCCGGGCGTTGACGATCGAACACATCACCCGGCTACGTGACGATCAGGCACCGGACTGGCCGACAGGCCGAGGATGGAAGATCACCGTCGAAGGCAGCCCGTCCATGGTGCTGGAGGCGCGGATCGGTACCCACGGCGAGGACGAGACGGATCAGGGTTGCCTGGGTACCGCGATGCACGCCGTCCACGCCATCGGGCCCGTCTGCGCCGCTCCGGCCGGGATCCGCACGTTCCTCGACCTGCCGACGATCATCGGACGGCATGTGCTGTGAGAGCCACTAGGCTATGCCCTCGTGCGCGTCCTCGTGATCGGCTCCGGTGCCCGTGAACATGCTCTGCTGCTCGCGCTGAAGCGCGACCCCCAGGTGGAAGCGCTGGCGATCGCGCCGGGCAATGCCGGCACCGCGGCAGTGGCCGACCAGCACGAGGTCGACATCGCCTCCGCTGACGAGGTGGTGGCACTGGCCCGCAAGGTCGGCGCCGACCTGGTGATCATCGGCCCGGAAGTGCCCCTGGTGCTCGGCGTCGCCGACGCGGTACGCGCAGCCGGCATCGCCTGCTTCGGCCCGTCCAAAGACGCCGCCCGGATCGAAGGGTCGAAGGCCTTCGCCAAGGACGTGATGTCTGCGGCCGGGGTGCGCACCGCGGTCAGCGAGATCGTGGACAACCCCGCGCACCTCGACAGCGCGCTGAACCGGTTCGGCCCGCCCGCGGGCCAGCAGGCCTGGGTGGTCAAGGACGACGGGCTGGCCGCAGGCAAGGGTGTGGTGGTCACCGCGGAACGCGACGTCGCCCGGGCGCACGCCGCCGGCCTGCTCGAGGGTGGGCATCCGGTGCTGCTCGAATCGTTCCTCGACGGGCCCGAGGTGTCGCTGTTCTGCGTGGTCGACGGCGAGACCGTGGTGCCGCTGCTGCCTGCGCAGGACTTCAAGCGGGTCGGCGACCACGATGCCGGACCCAACACCGGCGGCATGGGCGCCTACACGCCCCTGCCGTGGTTGCCTGCCGAGGTGACCGCGCAGATCATCACCGAGATCGTCGAACCCGTTGCCGCGGAACTGGTCCGGCGGGGCAGCACGTTCTCCGGGCTGCTGTACGCCGGCCTGGCGATCACGTCGAACGGACCGTCGGTGGTGGAGTTCAACTGCCGCTTCGGCGATCCCGAGACCCAGGCCGTCCTGGCATTGCTCGAATCTCCGCTGGGGCAGCTCCTGCATTCGGCCGCCACCGGGAGGCTGACCGAGTTCGGTGCTCTGCGCTGGCGCGACGGGGCCGCCGTCGCGGTGGTGGTGGCCGCCGAGAACTATCCGGGCCGGCCCCGGTTGGGTGACGTGATCACCGGAGCGGACGCCCAGGGAGTGCTGCATGCCGGGACCGACCGCCGCAGCGACGGCGCGATCGTCTCCGCGGGCGGGCGGGTGCTGTCCGTGGTGGGCACCGGCGCCGACCTGGCAGGCGCCCGCGCTGACGCGTACTCCATCGTGAGCTCGATTCGGTTGCCGGGCAGTCATTTCCGCACTGATATCGGGCTGGCTGCCGCCGAGGGCCACATTCACCTCTGAGCTGGGACTCCTGCACGCGAAAGCCTGCCGCGAGAGCTGCGGTATGGCTTACAGTAGATCCGTCTGCTGTAACCCCGACCGTGTAGGAGTTCGACTTGTCCGAATCGAGTGCCGACCGCGTTGCCGTGGTCGTCGGCGGTGCCTCGGGCATCGGATCTGCGGTGGCCTCCGGGCTGGCCGATGAGGGTTACCGGGTGGTGGTCGCGGATCTCAACGCCGACGGCGCGGCGGCGAAAGCCAGTGAACTCGGGGCGCCGCACACCTCGGCACCGGTCGACGTCACCGACGAGAACTCCGTTGCCGCCTTGTTCCAGCAGGCCGGGCCGGTGGATGTCGTGGTCAACACCGCGGGTTTCGGTGATTTCGGCCGGATCGTCGATCTGGACCTGGAGCGGTTCCGGGCGGTGATCGACTGTTGTCTCACCGGTGCGGTGATCGTGGCCAAGTACGCCGGCCGCACCCTGCGCGACGGCGGGTCGCTGGTGTCCATCACCTCGCTCAATGCCCGACAGGCCGCCACCGGCATGAGCGCCTATTGCTCGGCAAAAGCCGGTCTGGCGATGTTCACGCAGGTCGCGGCGCTGGAGTTCGCACCGCGCAATATCCGGGTCAACGCGGTCTCCCCGGGGTTCGTGCACACGCCGCTGACCGAGCTGGTGACGCTGGCGCCGGGCGTGCTCGAGGACTACCTGGAGAACTCCCCGCTGGGCCGGGTCGGCACCGCGCAGAACGTCGCCGACGCGGTGCTGTTCCTGTGCTCGGACAAGGCGTCATGGCTCACCGGCGAGGTGCTCGATCTCAACGGCGGCGCCCACCTCAAGCGCTATCCGGACGTGCTCGGCCACATCGACCGGATGGCTTCGGCGTGAGTGGGAGAAGCGTGAGTGGGCGGAGCTTCGTCGGCAAGCAGGCGATCGTCACCGGCGCCGGGTCGGGCATCGGTGCCGCGCTGTGCCGGGCGTTGGTCGAAGTGGGCGCGAACGTGTTGTGCACCGATATCGACGCCGACGCCGCCGACCGCACGGCCGCCGCGTTGGGTCCGCGGGCCCGCGCGGTGCGGGTCGATGTCACCAGTGCGGATTCGGTCAAGGCCGCTGTCGACGACGTGGTGTCCCGTGCCGGTGCGCTCGACCTGATGTTCAACAACGCCGGTATCACCTGGGCCGCGGACACCGAGAAGCTCACCCTGGCGCACTGGAACTCGATCATCGACGTCAACATCCGCGGTGTGGTCCACGGCGTGGCCGCGGCGTACCCGCAGATGGTCGAGCAGGGTCACGGTCACATCATCAACACCGCGTCGATGGCAGGTCTGGCCGCCGCCGGCCAGATCACCAGCTACGTGATGACCAAGCACGCAGTGGTGGGGCTGTCGCTGGCGCTGCGGTCCGAAGCCGCCGCACACAATATCGGTGTCCTGGCCATCTGCCCGGCCGCTGTCGAGACCCCGATCCTGGACAAGGGCCTGATCACCGGCATCAATGGCCGGGAGTTCTACCGAATGGGTCAGCGCAGCAAGGAGTTCTATGACCCTGACCGGTTGGCCCGGGACACCCTGCGCGCCATCGAACGCAACCGGGGTCTGCTGGTGGTGCCGCGCTCGGCCTATGCCGGGTGGCTGCTGGCCCGGTTCGCCCCTGGACTGATGCAGCGCATGTCCATTCGTTTCATGGCGCAACAGCGCCGATCGCAACAGACGCTCTCGGAAGGAGCCTCTCGATGACGGTTCCGGTTTCGATTCCCCGTTATCCCGACGATGTGACCGCATCGTGGTTGACCGACATCCTCCGGTCCGAGGTCAGCGACGTCGACGTGGTTGCCGTGGGCACGGGTCAGACCGGTGCCACCTATCGGGTGTCGGCGACCTACGCGGCCGGATCCGACTCGCTGCCAGAGACGTTCGTGATCAAGCTGCCTGCTGCCGACGACGAGGTGCGGGACCGGGTGGTGCTCGGCTACCGCGCCGAATGCGCGTTCTATCAGTCGGTGGCGCACCGGGTCGAGGTTCCGGTCCCTGAGTGCTTTCACTGCGAGATCTCCGAGGACGCAGCCAATTACGCGCTGCTACTGACGGATCAGTCGCCTGCCGTCCAGGGTGACCAGATCATCGGCTGCGACGAAGACCAGGCCCTGCTGGCAGCCAGGGCCATCGCCGGGCTGCACGGGCCGACGTGGAATCAGAGCGAATGGTTGACCTTCCCCGGGCTGGCGATGTCGATGCTCGACGATGCGTCGAAGAAGGGCATGGGTGACGTCGCCGTCATGAGTGCGGACATCACCGTCGACAAACTCGGCGACAAACTCGGCAGTGCTGACCGGGACACGTTCGTCGACGCGATGGGTCTGGTGACCCCGTGGCTGGACGACCTCGGCCGGTTCAGCCTCATTCACGGTGACTATCGACTCGACAACATGCTGTTCCACCCCGATGGGAGCCACGTCTGGGTGGTCGATTGGCAGACGCTCGGTGTGGGTCTGCCCGCCCGCGATCTCGCCTACTTCGCCGCGACCAGTCTGGAGCCTGCGCTGCGGGCCCGGCTGGACCGCCACCTCGTCGCGACGTATCACGAGGCGCTGTTGAGTTACGGCGTCACCGACTACGATCTCGAAACCTGTTGGCATGATTACCGTTACGGCATGATTCAGGCGTTGCTGATCTCGGCTCTGGGCTTCGCTTTCGCCGTGGGTACCGACCGCGGTGACACCATGGTCGCCACGATGTTGCGGCGCGGCTGTCAGGCGGTACGTGAGCTGGGCACCGCAGAGCTGGTGCGGGCGCGCGGGTAGTCCGACGGCTTCCGGGGCCACCGATGGGGGCTTGTTCCACGCCCGCCTCGGCAACGCGTTGATCAAGTCCACACTCGGCCAGGCGCCTCTGTTTTGACGTGCGTCAGAAACCATTGACGTACGTCAAAATGTGCGCGTAGTGTCCGTCTCACCAGTCAAGGAGGACACGTGCCCCTGTCTCAACCACGCACCGCGATCATCGGTGCCGGAATCAGCGGCCTCACCGCCGGAAAAATGCTCAAGGACTACGGCATTCCGTACACCACCTTCGAGATGTCGGACCGTATCGGCGGCAACTGGGCCTTCGGCAATCCCAACGGTCGCAGCAGCGCCTACCGGTCACTGCACATCGACACCTCACGTCATCGGCTGTCGTTCAAGGACTTTCCGATGCCCGAGTGCTACCCGTCGTTTCCGCACCACTCCGATATCAAGACCTACCTCGACGACTACGCCGACGCGTTCGGCCTGCTCGAGAACATCGAGTTCAACAACGGCGTGGAACATGCGCGGCCCGTCGACGGCGGCTGGGAGATCACCGACCAGGCAGGTACCACGAGGCAGTTCGATCTGCTGGTGGTGGGCAACGGGCACCACTGGGATGCCCGGATGCCGGACTTCCCAGGCGAATTCACCGGTCAGGTGATCCACTCCCATCACTACATCGATCCGCAGACGCCATTGTCGTTGACGGGCAAGCGGATCCTGGTCGTCGGCATCGGAAACAGTGCCGCGGACATCACCGTCGAGCTGTCGTCGAAGTCGCTGCAGAACCAGGTCACACTGTCCACCCGGTCCAGCGCCTGGATCGTGCCCAAGTACATCGCGGGACAGCCCGGTGACAAGCTGTTCCGCACCACCCCGTACCTTCCGCTGTCCTGGCAGCGCAAGGCAGTTCAGCTGATGGCCCCCATGTTGGGGACCGACCCGACGTCCTACGGGTTGCCTGCGGCCAATCACAAGCTCTTCGAGGCCCACCCCACCCAGTCGGTGGAATTGCCGCTGCGACTGGGCTCCGGCGACGTCACGCCGAAGCCGAACGTCGCTCGCCTCGACGGCGACACGGTGCACTTCGACGACGGCAGTAGCAGTGTGTTCGACGTGATCATCTACGCCACCGGTTACAACATCACGTTTCCGTTCTTCGACCCGGAGTTCCTCAGCGCTCCGGACAACCAGATCCGGTTGTACAAGCGGATGTTCAAGCCGGGTATCGACAATCTGGTCTTCATCGGTTTCGCGCAGGCGATACCGACGCTGTTTCCGTTCGTCGAATGCCAGTCCCGGGTGCTTGCCGCCTACGCTGCGGGCCGCTACGCGTTGCCCGCGGCCCAGGAGATGGAACGGGTGATCGACGCCGACCAGCAGATCCACGCCGGCCACTGCGTCGACAGCCCGCGGCACACCCAGCAGGTGGATTACTTCTTCTACGAGCACGACATCCGCGTCCGGGAGCTCCCGGCCGGCCTCCGCCGAGCTGCGCAGCAGCGGGGCCTGGCGCGCGTATGAGGTCCGGTACCGATCGTCGGCCCTTGCCCCGCAGTGATATTCGCCGCGGCGCCATCCTCGAGGCACTGGACCGCTGGCTGCAGGATTCCGATCTGGAAACCATCAACGTCGCCGACATCGCCAAAGAAGCGGGGGTCACCCGGTCGGCGTTCTACTTCTATTTTGAGAACAAGTCCGCTGCCGTGGCCGCGCTGATGGAGCAGATGGTCGACGAGACGTTGAAGGTCAGCGACTCCTTCACCGGCTCCACCGAGCCGCCGCAGGTGCGGATCCAGACCATGCTCGACGGGCTGATCGTGATGTGGGAGCGGCACCGGCACCTGTTCAAGGCCATGCTCGAGGTGCGCGGTGCGGGCGGCACGGTCCGGGAGATCTGGGACGCTGCCACGGCCTCTTTCGTCGACTCGGTGGCCGCCATGGTGCGCGCCGACCGTGCAGCAGGCCGCGCCCCGGACGGACTCGATGCCGCTGTGCTGGCGTCGGTGCTGCTGGATGTCAACGGCCGGATGCTGGAACGACTCACCCTGGGTGGCGCGTTGACCAGGGCCCAACTCATCGACGGCACCGCCGCGATCTGGCTCAGCACGATCTATGGCATCGGATGGCTGCCGGAATGGTCACAGGAGACGGCATGACATACAGCGAGACACAGTTCACTTCCGACGGAACAGTCTGCAGCGGATGGTATTTCGCCGGCGAGACGGAAGCCGTGGCCGGTCCGGGCGGGCGGCCCATCGTGGTGATGGCGCACGGCTTCGGCGGCACCAAGGACTCCGGTCTGGTGCCGTTCGCGGAGAAGTTCGCTGCGGTAGGCATCGACGTGCTCGCGTTCGACTACCGCGGGTTCGGCGCCTCCGAAGGTGAACCACGTCAACAGATCTCGATCGACCGGCAGGTGGCCGATTACCAGGCCGCCATCGCCAAGGCCAAGCAGCTGTCCGGCGTGGACCCGAACCGCATCGCGCTCTGGGGCTCCTCGCTGTCGGGTGGGCATGTGATCCGCGCCGGCGCCGGGCGCGACGATGTGGTGGCAGTCATCGCCATGACGCCGCTGACCAATTCACTGGCGACGGGTAGGGCGGTCATCGCCCAGTACAACGTTGCGCGAGCGCTGCGGTCCACCGCCGACGGGGTACGTAGTCGGTTCGCGGTGGCGCGGGGCAGGCAGCCGATCATGATGCCCTTGGTGTCCCAGCCCGGCGGGTCGGGTGCCCTCGCCCTCGACGGGGCCTACGACAGCTACGTGTCGCTGTCAGGACCGACCTGGCGCAACGAGGTCGACGCCGCCGTCGGCCTGGAACTCGCCATGATCAAGACCAAGACGCACGCCAGAGCGCTGCGGGGCAAGTTGCTGGTGCAGATCGCCGACTACGACCGTTATGTACCTGCCGACGCCGTGGCCAAGACCGCCGTGTACGGCCGCGGACAGGTGCACCGTTACCCGTGTGACCACTTCGACGTCTGGCCCGGACACGACTGGTTCGCCCAGGCGTCCGATGATCAGGTTCGTTTCCTGAAACGGGTACTGAAGCCGGCCCCGGTGTCTGCGACCGCGACCTAGAAGATCGTCGACCTAGAAGATCGTCGACCTAGAAGATCGTCGACCTAGAAGATCGTCGATCCCAGATCGACGGGGATGCGCGCTGCGGTGACCATTTTGGACTCGTCGCCGGCCAGCCACACCACCGCGTCGGAGATGTCCTCCGGCTCGGCGATGAAGTCCGGCAGGAACGGGGTGACCATGTTCATCAGGTTGGGGTTCGCTTCGCTGGCCCGGGTCAGCGCACCCATCATGTCGCCGGTCCCCATCGGGGTGTTCACCGCACCCGGATGCAGACTGTT